>DASQNN010000115.1:0-7945 GCA_035644955.1 Nodosilinea sp.
GGTTGCTCAAAACGACGCGAAAACGTCACCGGCAACAAGACCAGCAGTGGGCGGACATTTGGGGCAACGTCCCAGGTTGTTGCCCCGCTATCCCACCTTGAGACGCTTAAGTTGACACCAATGAGCATGCTACGCCCCTACGGGATTCCTGATATGAATCGGGGAAGGCGATGCGTTCTGGGTTTGCTCTGAAAATGGCCCTGAGATGGGTGCATCCGCGCAGCAATGCACCATCCTAGGAACGCTTTGGTCGCTTCGATCGCGCCGGCTTGGCCTTGACCAGCTTCATACCGGGATGGTGCAGGGCCAGGGCCTGATGCAGACAGTCGAGGGTGAGCACCGCAGGATCGGTTTGCTGCGCTAGGGCCACGGCGGTCTGGGCCAGGGTGGCGATTTCTCCGCCGGTAAGGGTGAGCTGCTGGGCCAGGGTGGACCAGCGCAGGGCGCGATCTTTCTTGACCCCCGTGGGCAGAGTCCGCTTCCACAGCACCTCGCGGGCGTTGGCGTCGGGCATGGGGAATTCAACAATTCCCGTCATGGCCTGGCGCCATGAGGGTTTAACGCTTTGCAGGTAGGCGCTGCTGAGCAGGGTCAGCCCCGGCTGACGGCGACGCTGAATCACCCACGACTGCACTAGGGCCGAGGCGGTGGTAGGGGTGCGGCCAAACCAGTGGGGGGCGTTCTTGAGCAGCAGCACGCAGGGGGGCAGGTCGGCCAGGTCGTCGAGTTCGGGAATGGTGCCGTCGTCGTCGGGGGCGATCGCCGCTAGATCGACAATGACCAAAAGCAGCTCCAGCTCCGCCGCCAGCACCTTGGCGGCCAGGGTTTTGCCGGTGCCGCTGGGGCCGGCCAGCAGCACCAGGTTGCCGTCGGTGGCGCGGGCGGTGGCGGCAACGGTTTTGAGCTGGGCCAGCTGCGGGTTGGGCAGCACCAGGCTGTTCCAGCTTTCGGCCGGAATTTCAGAGGAGTTGCTGGCTTGGTCTGCCGGGGCCAGGGCCCAGCCGTCGAGGGTGTCTGGATCGGGGGCCTCAGACAGCAGGTAGGTGGTCAGCTCTTCGGTGAGGCGCAGGTGGCGGCTGAGCAGGGTGGTGTCTTCGGTATTGAGCCACTCCACCAGGCCCAGGCTAGACAGGCGGCTGTCCGGGGCAATCAGGGGGCGCGATCGCCGCCATTCCAAATCGTTTCTGCACAGCAGTCGCAGGCACAGATCGACCGTGGGCAGGTCCCAGTCCGACTCGTCGTGCTGGTAGTGCAGAAAGCTGTAGAGCCGCCCAAACCGCTGGTTGATCTCGGGGGCCAGGGCCAGCAGCAGCACGTTTTTTTCAAACATGGTCAGCTGTAGGCGATCGCGCAGCTGGGGCAGCGCCAGCACAATGCCCTGGCGCTGGCTGGCCAAAATGCGGGCCTCGAGCTGCTGGGCGTAGCTGCCGCCGCTGCGTGGCACCTTGGGCGGGCGAGCGTGGTCGTAGTTGGGCTGGCCGGTGAGGCTAATAATGCCCTTCCACCAGTGGCGGGTGACCCGGTCTTCGCCGGTCAGGGCAAAGTCGTCTAGCTCTTGCAGCTCGCGCTTTTGCCGCGATACGGCCACCATCAGCAGGCGATCGAGCCAGGCCAGCTCGGTTTTCAGGTAGGCCCAGTTGTCGCTAAATGGCACCAGTCGGTCAGGGTTAGGGCCCTCAGGGTTGGACATTGCCCAGCACTCGAATAAACTCCAGGGGCAGCCCGTCCGCATCGGCGATAAAGGCCACCTCGTAAACGCGATCGCCAATCATCTGCTGCTGGGGCTCCAGTAAGACCTTTAGAGTACCCCCAGCGCCGGGATCGTCGGCAAACCGCTGGCGCACCCCGTCTAACCAACCGGGTAGGCTGGGGGTGGCTGCGGTTAGATCAAAGGATAGATGATAGTAGCCGGTGTAGTGCTCGTCGCCAAAGGCATCGGCGGCGGGGCGCGGCTCGGGCACCTGGATCAGCTCGATGCGGCCGCCCAGCCCCTCCATCCAGCAGGCCAGGGTAATGCCAGCGGTAAACCGCTCGTGGACGGTAAACCCCAGGGCTTCGTAAAACGCGATCGCACGGTGAATATCCTGGGTGCGAATTGATGCGTGGTGGAGCATCGGGCGGGCTATTCAAATAAACGAAAGTAGGGATAGCGCACCGGCACGCCGGGCTCTTTTTCGAGGCTAAAGTTAATCACCGCCCAGCGAGAATCCTGGTCGGCGGGGGGGCTAAACTCCACCGGCAGGCCGTAGAGCTTGGGGGCTGTAGAGGTTTCTGCCTGGCCGCGCCAGGGCGAGTTGCGCTCCAGGTAGGCGTTGACCAACTCCTGGTAGCGCTCGGCAATAATCACCCGCGTGGCCCGGTAGCCCTGGGTATAGAGCCGATCCAGCGCCTCGTGGATTTCAAAGCGAATGCCGTCGGGGTGGGTGTGCTGGCGATACCATTCGCCCTCCCACTGCCGCCAGTGCCGCCCCGACTGTAGGTGCACCAGCTCTTTGGAGTCGGGGTTGGCCTCAAAGGCCCCGTGGCGGGTGCACAGGTAGGTGTCAGTAAGCGTCAGAGCCGGAATGGCCTGACGGCAGTGGGGGCACTGGATTTCTGGCCCATAGATGGGATACTGCAAAGCGGAGTTGACCATTGGGCTGAAACCAGACGTGTCCTCGTGTGTGTAATCAGTGGGGGGGTAATCAGTGGAGGGGGGAAGTCAGTGGAGAAATCGGGTGGGGCAATTGTCGCTATATCCGTAGCCGTATTATACCTAGGGAACTCGGCTCTCTCCGTTGCTGAGCCATCCCATTGGCGAATCTGCCAATTTTTTTGACAATTTTTTAACAACTCTATCTGGAGATTTTCCTGGCCATGGCTCTTTCCCCTAGCTCCCTCTGGCCCCGCCCCGACCTGTCTAGGGCCGCCTTTGTGGCCCCTGGCGCTACGGTTATGGGCCAGATTACGCTCCACGAGGGCTGTAGTATTTGGTACGGCGCCGTGCTGCGGGGCGATGTCGAGCGCATTGAGGTGGGCTCCTACAGCAACGTGCAGGATGGGGCCATTCTCCACGGCGACCCCGGCCAGCCAACGGTGCTCGAAGACTACGTCACCGTCGGCCACCGCGCCGTCATTCACAGCGCCCACATCGAGCGGGGCTGCCTGATTGGCATTGGGGCGATCGTGCTCAACGGGGTGCGGGTGGGTACGGGCAGCATTGTGGGGGCTGGGGCCGTGGTGACTAAAGATGTGCCGCCGCGATCGCTGGTGATGGGCATACCGGGCAAAGTTGTGCGCGATGTCTCCGATCAGCAGGCCCTAGAACTGCTGGAGCACGCCCAGAAGTACCACCAGCTCGCCCTAGCTCACGCTGGCCGCAGCAACGACCTGGGGTTTGTCTAAACCCGCTCAAGGACAAACAGTATCCATGAGGGGAATCAATCGGGACATCATCCTAGATCCGCGACCGAGCTTAGTAGCCCGTCATCTGCCCGGCACTCCTCAGGTTCAACGGTTGCTGAGCAAAGAAGGCAGAGCCCATGTATTTACCGAGCGTGCGACTCTTGAAAGAGTGACTGTAGCCATAATTGAACGTGGAGAACAAACTGGAGCCGCCGAAGATGATGATTACGAGCGCTATGGCCTCTACTTCCCAGCTGCAATTGGCTACATAATTAAATCAGATGGGAGCCAAACGCCGCTTTACTACGGTGAAATCAAGATTGTAAAAGCAACAGGTGAGTACCATGCTATCCCACGAACCGGCCCTCGCCGAACAGGCTAAAACCTGGCATTTTCTTGAGCTTTGGGTCGATCCGGTGCTTTTTCCACCCAAAATTTTGATGCTGGTTAGTAACCAAGATGGGACATGCCGCATTTTTAATCCTGGCATTGACTACAAACTGATTTCTACTCACTCAAACTATGAATCAGCTAGAGACTGGCTGATTGAAGACGAGTACGAGCGCGTGCAAGGGCAGCTTCTATCAGACAGTGCACTTTAGGCCCATGGTTAACGCTTTTCCAGTGTTGCTGTCTCACACTGGCGCACTTCCGCCATCTGCACCCTCTTAGCCATTCATCATCGCTACCACCAACATGAAACAAACTACGTTGCGACAGCGGGCATTGACCGGCTTGGGTCAGCTTCTCATTACGGCGCTTGTCTGCCTGCTCTGTGCCACGGGTTGGAGCCTGCCCTCATGGGCACAATCCGCTACGGCAGACCTCTCACCCCATGCAGTGCAAGCTATCTCTGATCTGCGCCAAAAAGCGTTTACTGCCTCCCAAAAGGGCCAGTTTACCGAGGCCGAGACCTACTGGAGCGAGCTGATTGAGTACCTGCCCGACGAAGCCGCCCTGTGGAGCAACCGGGGCAATGTGCGGGTGAGCCAAAATAAACTGGTCGAAGCGTTAGAGGACTACAACCAGGCAGTGGCCCTGGCCCCCGAGCGGCCCGACCCCTACCTCAACCGGGGGGCCGCGCTAGAAGGGTTGGGGCGGTGGGAAGATGCGATCGCCGACTACACCCAAGTCCTCGCTCTCAACCCCGACGATGCCGCCGCCTATAACAACCGGGGCAACGCCCAGGCCGGCCTGGGCCACTGGGAAACCGCCCTGGCCGACTACCAAAAAGCCGCCGACCTCGACCCCAAATTTGCCTTTGCCCGCGTCAACGCCGCCCTGGCCGAGTACCAGTTAGGCCACGCCGACGAAGCCATTCGCCAGTTTCGCAGCCTCACCCGCCGCTACCCCAGCTTTGCCGACGCGCGCGCCGCCCTCACCGCCGCCCTTTGGGGCCAGGGCATGAGCGGCGAAGCCGAAAGCAACTGGGTCGCCGTAGTGGGCCTCGATGGCCGCTACAAAGACCTCGCCTGGGTGAGCACCGTGCGCCGCTGGCCCCCTGCCATGGTCGCCGCCCTGGAGAAGTTTTTAAACCTATAGTTATGGCACATATAGCGATGGCCATTGCGCTGCAGCCCCAGCACGATGCACCGTTACTCTAGGGCCAGCTACTCTACTGCCAGCGACACCCGGTTGCCGCCAATGGCCCGCAGGTCGGTCAGCAGAGCGGCGACGTCGCTGTAGGTCAGCTCGCGATCGGCCTTGAGCACCAGCTTGCCGTTGGGGTTTTGGGCAAAGTAGGTGCGCACCCGCGGGCTGAGTTGATTAAAGGCAATGGGCTCGTTTTCGAGTACCAGGTTGCCGTCTTTGTCGAGCCCTACCACCAGAGCTTCTGTTGGCGTCGACTGAGCTTCTTCGACCGCCCCATCGCCGGGTACCGACTGGGGCAGGCGCACGTTGAGCAACTGCTGCCCGGTCAGGCCCATAGAAATAATGATGAAAAAGGTCAGCACCGTCATCAGCACGTCCATCATGGGGACGAGGTTGACCTCAGGGATTTGAGAATTGACCTGGCGGCGGCGGCGAGAACGCATGGCACTGATTGAAGAACGGAGACAAGAGAGCGGGCTGGGGCAGCTCGAAGGATGGCAAAAGCCGTCGTCTGACGTCTGGAAATGACATCAGTATAGGACCAACCTGGAGTAGAACGGAGGCGCGATCGCCCCTACCGGCCCCTGCGCCTGCCTCTGAAAGTGGCAGGCAGCGGGTGAAAGTGCGCTGGTGCCAGTTGGGGGCGGGTGAGTAGGCCGGGGTTCGGGTTAGTAGAAGATGGTTGGAAAATTGCCGTTGATTTGGGTTACAAAAAAGCTTTCGTTGGATAACGGCTCACGGTCTGAATTATTCATGCCGACTAGTCTAAAATTCTCACCCGCCCCACCTGGATCGCATCGAACAGGCGGTTAACCTGCTTGCGCTCGCTCTCATCGACGGTGCCATCGGCCAGCACCAGGGCGGTTAGCTCCTGATACTGCGCTTGGGTAATAATGCGGGCTTGAATGCATTGGCTCACCAGGTCGGTAATGGGACAGCCAGGTTGAGATGCAGGTGACGACATAGAACAGAGCCACTGAAGAATAAATACTATGTACCTGTTTTAACCGCTGACTATTTCGTTGCTTAACCGTTGAGAGACTGTCCAGAAAATATAGCGTTGGCTAGCTAGTTTAGGACATGGTCAGGTATCTCAGCCCAGGCTGAGACACTAGCTGGCTCACAACCGCCACTCTAAGTATCCCGCTGTTGTTATGTCCCAGCCCAAGTGGCGGTTGCTATACCAGAAGCTTTCGCCCCACCATCAAACAAGCTGACTTTGCCCAACAAATCAGAATCCTCGAAACCGATTAAACCAAGCATGACTCCCTTTAACTAACCCATCGACGAGGCCGATGGCGATTGGGGCCTGTCGGCACAATCGTGATGATTGATCCCTATTAAGGCCCATTGAGGCCAAACCCAGCTCGGAGTTGGGGCAGCATAAAAATACAATTCAACTTCAGCCTACTGTTCGGATAGGTTCTAAGTCTTTGCGCCCTACACCCGCTTACACAAATTCTCCCAGGTTGAGCTGCCGATGGGTGACCCGGCGAATTTGCTCGGTGTCGTGGCTGGTAAGCAGACAGGCGCGGCGGGGGTGCCGAAGCCAGTCGTGTAGCAGGGCTTCCACCTGGGCCGTGGTTGCCCCATCGAGGGATGCTGTCGGTTCATCGAGCAAGAGCACCTGGGGTTCGAGTTGCAAGGCCCGCAACAGGGCTAAAATCTGGGCTTCGCCGCCCGAGAGCCGAGGGCCTTGTAACTTCAAAAAGTCTGCCCCCCGCCCCAGTTTTTCCAGCCAGGTCTGAATGGTCGTTGAATTAAAGCGGCGCTGACTGTAAATACCAAGGGTAAACACCTGCTTGAGGTTATCCTGCACGGTGCCCTCAAAGGCGATCGCGCGCTGGGGCACAATCATCACCCGGCTGCGGTAGGCCGGTAGACCCCACTCGGCCGGGGTTTTGCCCTCAAACCAAACTTCCCCCTGCTGAATCGGGTCGAGCAGCGCCAGGTTGCGCATGAGCAGGGTTTTACCCACCCCTGAGGGGGCCACCAGACCCACGCAGTCGCCAGCCCTCAGCTCAAAGTTCACCCCACGCCACAGCCACCGCTTCTCCGAGGAATCGCTGCGCGAAGCCGACAGCTGGCGACCCAAATTTTTAACCGCCAACAGGGGTTGGTTGAGCTCCATCGTGACCTGTAAACTCTGCACAGAAGCCGGTTGGGCAGCGGCCTCTCTACAATACACAGCTAAGGGATGCGAAAAGGAGATCGCTGTGGCGTCAGGCCAGAACCAACGACAGCCGACCATCATCGGATTCTCCGCCGTGCTCATGTGGGCCACCCTGGCCCTGCTCACCGACTTGAGCGGCACCGTGCCGCCGTTTCAGCTGACGGCCATGGCCTTTACGATCGCCTTCTTTATTGGTCTAGCAGCCTGGGCGCGAGCGGGGGGCAATGTGCTGCGCCACCTGCGACTGCCCTGGCCGGTGTGGATGCTGGGCATTGTCGGGCTGTTTGGCTACCACTTTTTCTACTTCATGGCGCTGCGCCACGCTCCGGCGGTGGAGGCAAGCTTGATTGCCTACCTGTGGCCGCTGCTAATTGTGTTTTTTTCGGCCCTGCTGCCGGGGGAACGGCTGCGGTGGTTTCACGGGGCCGGGGCGATCGCAGGCTTTCTCGGCGCAGGTCTGCTCGTCACCAAAGGTCAGGGCTTTAGTTTCGACGCCCAGTACACCACTGGGTATCTGGCGGCGCTGGTCTGCGCCCTCACCTGGTCGGGCTACTCAATTCTCTCTAGACAATTTGGGGCGATTCCCACCAATGCCGTGGGGGGCTTTTGTGGGGCCACAGCCGTGCTGGCCTGGATCTGCCACGGCCTGTTTGAAACAACGGTGACCCCGGCCGGCGGGGAATGGATTGCCATTCTCGCCCTGGGGCTGGGGCCGGTGGGGCTGGCCTTCTTTACCTGGGACTATGGGGTGAAGCGGGGCAACATTCGCGTGCTGGGGGCGCTGTCCTACGCGGC
>DASQNN010000116.1:0-14962 GCA_035644955.1 Nodosilinea sp.
AATCTAAGCCACCTCAGATTCCCCAAGGGCTATCAGGCTACAGCAACGTTGGCATGGTGTCGTCTTGGGCGGAGTTGGGCTTGTTGGTAATCCACACAGACTGATAGGGCTTCAAAATATAGGCCATATCCAGGTCAGGGAATTGGTCGCCGCTGATTAGGTCGTACCACTCATCGGTGCTAACTAAGTTGAGGTCGCTCAGGTGCAGCTCTTGCGGCTGGTCGCTGAGGTTGTGCACCGAGAAGATGCTCTGGTCGCGGGTCAGGCTCTGCCGCCAGAAGGCAAACAGAGCATTGTTCATGGGGTGCAGGGTGTACTGGGTGGCGTTGGGGTGAAACGAGGTCTGCTGACGGCGAATTTTAATTAACCGCTTTAGCTCGTTCAGCACTCGCGAGTGGGGCGTGCTGGGGTCGGCCAGGGCCGTTTCCAGGGCCTTTAAATCCCACTTGTAGCGGTTGATGGTGCGGTTGTGGCCTGTCTCTTCTACCCCTTCGGTGTAGTTGTGGGTGGCCAGCAGACTGTGAATGTAAAAGGCTGGAATCCCCTCCAGCGCCAGCATAATGGTCTGGGAGCAGAGAAACCGCTCAACCTGCCACTGGTCTTCGCCCTTGACCGTGCCCTTGAGGGCATCAAACAGCGAAATGTTGATTTCGTAGGGCGACTCGGTGCCGTCGGGGCGGCGGCGCATGCTGATTTTGCCGCCGAAATTGCGCATAGCCGTGATCAGCTGCTCGTACTCATCGGCAGCCAACAACCCTTCGGCGGGGCGCATGCCAATGCCATCGTGGGAGGCGGTGAAGTTGAAGTAGGCACAGCCAATGGGGGCCGGCGGCATGCTCATCATCCAGGTCTTGAGGTGGTCGGCGCGGCCCTGCATGAGCGCGTTCAGCAGCAGCGGTGGCAGGCTGAAGTTGTAGATCATGTGGGCTTCGTTGCGGTTGCCGAAGTAGCTCAGGTTCTCCCGGTTGGGTACGTTGGTTTCGGTAATCAGCGAAATGCCGGGGTCGATCAGCTGCAAGATTTCGCGAAGCAGGCGCACTACGGCGTGGGTTTCGGGCAGGTGCATGCAGTTGGTGCCCTGCTTTTTCCACAAAAAGCCCACCGCATCGAGGCGAATGTAGCGTGCCCCGGCCTCGACGTAGGCCAGGATGATTTTGACGTACTCGATCAGCACGTCGGGGTTCTCAAAGTTGACATCCACCTGGTCGGCGCTGAAGGTGGTCCAGACATGCTTTTCGCCCTCGGTGGTGACAACCGGGGTAAGCAGCGGTGAACTGCGAGGCCGCACCACCTGAGACAGGTCTTTGCTGGGGTCGGCGGTGATGAAGTAGTTGCGACCGGGCAGCTCGTTTTGCTTAAACTGCTCAAACCACTCGTGCTGGCTGGAGATGTGGTTGATGACCAGGTCGGCCATCAGATTGAAGTTGGTGGCAATCCGCTTGACATCTTCCCAGCTGCCCAGCTCGGGGTTGACCTTGAGGTAGTCGATAATGGCAAAGCCATCGTCGGAGCTGTAGGGAAAGAAGGGCAGAATGTGGACGCCGGTAATGGTGTCGTAGAGGTGGGTTTCGAGAAACTCGGCCAGTACCGACAGGGGGGAGCGATCGCCGTCACAGACGGTATCCCCATAGGTAATCAGCAGAACGTTGTTGTGGTTCCACTTTTTGAGGTCTTCTCGACCGGAGGGGCACAGGGTATCTTTGATCAGAGCAAAGATTTGGGTGGCCAACCACTCGGCGGTCTCTGGAGGGTAGACCCTCTCTAACAGGGGTTTGATGTTATTGGTCACGCGGCAAAAGGGTGGGCTATCTACAGGAATATCTAGCTTACTTATAGAGAAATTTTGAGGGGTCGTCTGGGCCGCAATGCTTTGCAGTTGGACAGGTGCAGATTGTTTAGTACGATTTTTAGCGACAGTCATATTAACCTACAGTTTCCAGTAGTGGTTTACGGTAGTCTTGGCATCAAAAAACAGTCGCCGCCGAGGGAATAGATCCCTCAAGCAGCGCATGTCTGTAAGCGTTGGTAGCCGACCGACCGAGCTAACGGAGCTAGTCTCAGGGGTTAGGCCGCTTTTGGCCCAAAGCATGACGGGTAAACGGCTGCACTCTCCCTTCGCCCCGTCGTAACGGCTTGGGAAAAGGGGTGGTGCGCCCGTTTTCGCTATCTCTGGCGCAGGAGCTGTAGACTAGGGCCGCACGTTACCGTCCGGTGAATTCAGAGAATTCCCGCTGTCGGGTCAGATTAGACAAGGGATAACGGTGGCCGTAGCTTGACAACAGAGTTTTAGTGACGACTCTCAGGCTAGGGGTGCTTTGATAGGGGCGTGAAAGTGCGTGGTGACCTTCCCGCTGTTCCTTCCCTGGATAGTTTCGATGGTGACATAGGTAACTCAGAAACGTCGGCGCAGCCCGCGAAGTTCATGGCTTTTTAGGTATATCTTCGGTGTCTTCACAAAGCCTTAAGCACATGGCTTGGAGTAGACGGTGTACCGTACACCACTGGTAAGTTCTACTGTAAGTAACCTACGAAGTCATCAAACCGTAGATCGGGAGTGGGTGGATGATGAGGTGACTGCGGCCTTTGGGTCTAGTGGTCGGCCAATCCAAAGGTGGCTGGGGAGTGGGGTTCACGGTTCAGGGTCCAGGCTTGCGGCAGGCCCTATACCAAATCCGATTTGGTAAACCCCGATTCATAATCAGGAACTCCGTAGGGGCGTAGCATGCTACGCCCCTACAAATCGGGGGTCTTCATTCGGGATTCGGGATTAAACCGTACACCTGCAACCCTCAACCTATGCTCCCTTTCCCCCTATCGCCCCGTCACGACGCCCCACATGTAGTCTTCAAAGGAGCCTTCGCCCAGGTCTACGGAGAAGATTTTTCCCCAGCTGTAGCACTTGAAGCGAATGTGACCGCTGTCGTGTTTGTACCAAACGCCGTTGTCAATGCTGAGATCGCCTTGGTAGGCGACCCAGTGGTTGGGGTAGGCCACGGTGGGCGCACTGCCGCCGAGCATAGCAGCGTCGATCAGGACAAAGGCCACGCCGCCCTGGCGACGGGCGGCATCGGCGGCTTTCATGGCGTCAAATTCGCCGTAGACAAAGGTGGACTCAAAATCAACTTGGCTGTAGCCCAAAATCTCGGAAATCCAGCCCTTCATTTCCCAGGGGGTGGTGATGCCAGCGACGTTGTTTCCGAGGCTGCCCGAGTCGCCGGTCACCGGAAAGATCAGATTCTCGGTGTCGCGCAGGGTGGCGATCAGCATCCAGTCGGCGGCAGACATTCCAGAGCGAATTTTGCTCTGCCGCA
The DNA here is from genome assembly GCA_035644955.1 of Nodosilinea sp. GTDB lineage: Bacteria > Cyanobacteriota > Cyanobacteriia > Phormidesmidales > Phormidesmidaceae > Nodosilinea. Next base: position 3,312 of record DASQNN010000116.1, read on the forward strand.
GGCCGTCGGAGGGGCGCACGGTTTTAGTGCGGCTGCGGAATTGGCCGGTTTCGTAGAGAGAGCGGCAGAGGTCAACGTAGCGGGCGGGCTGTTTAGACACCAGCTCGAACACAATGGCGGTGGGGCCGCAGAAGGGGGTGTAGTTTTGGTTGATGTTGAGCGGGTTGGCAACCGTAGCGCGAATGTCTTGAATTAGCTCGGCTTTGGGAATGTGGGGCCACACTCCCGGTTGGGAGGATTGCTCAAAGGCGGCGATCGCACTGGCGACCGGGTCAACATCGGGTACATCAATGACCTGGTAGCGCAACTGGTAGTTGGCCCCATCCTGGGTAAAGGCGGCGGTAGCGCCCGAGGTTAGCCCAGCGGCAATGCGAACAGAGCCCAAAAAATCGTCGGCGTCGGGAGAATCTTCGTCCCAGAGCTTGATTTCCACGCCGTTGTTAAAGGTGTAGGTTTGGTTTAGAGACCAGGTTTGGCCATTGTTGAGGCTGCGCTTGAGGTGGGGCTGTAGCGTACCATCGACGAAAACTTCGAGACGGCACTCGTCGGCACCCCAGTCTTCGGTTTCGTTGCACTTGAGCTGGCTCAAAATCAATTGGCGCATGGGAGCAAGTCCTTAGGGTGAATGGGTTGACTCCAAAAACTTCACCCCGGCCCCGTAAATTTACTGACCCAGCCCGCGATTTGGGACCAGAGAAAAATCTGGCATAGCGCCGTCTGGGCAGCCAGCCCCAAACGGGCTAAACAGCTCCACAGCCCATGCTGTACACCATTACGACAACGGCTACGACAATGGCGAGCCAGGTCTTGAACTCAAGACCTGGCTCGCCGTTGTTTGGACTGTTTAGATCCTACACAGCAACCGTCGTTCCATCGCTGTAGCGGCGCAGGTTGGCCCCCAGCAGCCGCAGCTTGCCCTCTAGATCGTCGTAGCCGCGATCGAGGTGGTGCAGGCCCTGAATTGTAGTGGTGCCTTTGGCCGCCAGGCCCGCCAGCACCAGTGCCGCCGAGGCGCGCAGATCGGTGGCTAGCACCGGCGCACCGGAGAGCTGGTGAACGCCCTTGATAATGGCGCAGTTGCCATTGAGGCGAATATCGGCCCCCATGCGGTTGAGCTCGGCCACGTGGCGCAGGCGATTTTCAAACACCGTTTCGGTGATCAGGCTGCTGCCTTCGCAGACCGCCATCAGCGCCATAAACTGGGCCTGCATGTCGGTGGGAAAGCCGGGGAACGGCCCGGTTTGAACATCGGTTGGCGTAATGGCGTGGGAGGGCACATAGCGCACCCGGTTAGGACCATCGACAACTACCCGGCCGCCAATCTCGTGAAGCTTGGCAATGACAGCGGTTAAATGTTCTGGAATGATTGGCGACAGGCTAATTTCAGAGCGGGTAATGGCCCCGGCGACCAGAAAGGTGCCGGCCTCAATCCGGTCTGGAATAATGCCATAGTCGGTGCTGTGCAGGCTGGGCACCCCGCTGATCGTAATCGTGTTGGTGCCAGCGCCGCGAATGCGCGCCCCCATGGCCCGGCAGAAGTTGGCCAGGTCGGTAACCTCCGGCTCCTGGGCGGCGTTTTCAATAATGGTTTCCCCATCGGCCAGGGTGGCGGCCATCATCAGGGTTTCGGTGGCTCCTACGCTGGGGTAGTCGAGGTAGATTTTGGCCCCCTTGAGTCGACCACCGCTGCCGGGTACGTAGGCGTGCACGGTGCCGTGCTCGATGTGGACATCGGCCCCCATGGCCTGTAGCCCGCGCACGTGCAGCTCAACCGGGCGGGCGCCAATGGCGCAGCCGCCGGGCAGGGGAATGCGCGCTACCCCCATGCGGGCCAGCAGCGGACCAATCACAAAAAAGCTGGCCCGCAGCCGGCTGACCACGTCGTAGGGGGCCTTGGTGTGGGCAATGATGCTGGCATCGACGGTGAGGGCGTCGCCCTCGCGCTTGAGCTTGACCCCCAGGGCCGTCAGCACTTCGCCCATCCGCTCAATATCCATGAGGTTGGGGATGTTGCGAATGCGGCAGGGCTGAGAGCACAGCAGCGTGCCCGCCATCACCACCAGGGCAGAATTTTTGGCCCCGCTAATGGTGACCTGGCCCGCTAAGGAAGCGCCGCCAGTGATCTCCAAAACAGCGCCGTCCGCCTCGGCGGCGGTCACAGGGTTGGGCAAACCAATGGATGTAACGATGGCGGTGTCCTCCACAACTGATAACTCCACTTTTTCCCAAATTTTCGTCTAGATTCTACTCGAAACCATCGATTTCGCCATAGCAATCCAGATCCATTTGCCAAACTTGGCCACATCAGGATAGCCGATTCATTCAGAATCACGAAATCTTTTTTCAAACCCTTGACTCCTGACGCAAATCAGTGCACTATTACAAATCGCGGCGTTAATAACGCCCGGCCAGCGGAACTGGCGGAATTGGTAGACGCGCTAGGTTCAGGTCCTAGTGTTAGCAATAACATCCGGGTTCAAGTCCCGGGTTCCGCATCTATAGGTCAACGGTTCACCAGGGGATATAGCCATGCTTACGAGCCTGCAAAATCCTCTGGTGAAATCTATTCGCAAGCTGCACCAGGCCAAGGTGCGGCGATCGCAGGCTCAGTTCCTGCTCGAGGGCACCCACCTGATTCAGGAAGCCCTCGCCACCCACTATCCCCTTGAGATCGCCTGCTACACCCTCGCCTGGGAGGCGGCCCATCCCGATTTGGCTCTGGCCCTAGAACAGTCGGCTGAGCGGGTTGAGCGGGTGTCTGACGCGGTGCTAGAGGGCATGGCGACCACCCAGCATCCCGACGGAGTGGTGGCGATCGCCTCTCACAGCCGCCGCCTTCCCAACCCCGCCATTCAAGGCATTGGGCTGGTGGTCGAAACCCTGCAAGACCCCGGCAACCTGGGCACGATCATTCGCACGGCGGTGGCCGCCGGAGCCGAGGGCCTGTGGCTCAGCGCCGACAGCGTCGCCCCCGACCACCCCAAGGTGCTGCGGGCCTCGGCGGGCCAGTGGTTTCGGCTGCCCCTGACGGTGGTAGACGATCTAGATTCTCTCCTGACCGATTGGGAGCGGGCCGGGGTGCAGCTGGTAGCCACCAGCTCCCACGCCACGGTGGATTACTGGGCGGTGGATTTTACTCAGCCCACAGTGATTGTGCTGGGCAACGAGGGGGCCGGGCTGTCGGCAGCGCTACAGCGCCGGGCGGCGGTCCAGGTGCGCATTCCCATGGTGGGGGAGGTGGAGTCGTTGAATGTGGGCATTTCGGCGGCTCTGCTGCTCTACGAAGGGCTGCGGCAGAGGGAGTAGGGGAGTAGGGGAGTAGGGGAGTAGGGAGTGGGGCAATGTTTAGTTTTGAATTTTGAATTGCACTCCATCACCCCTCTACCCCATCACCGTCCCCAGCTTGTCTGATTGCTCGCCGTGGTCAAGAATGAAAGGAAACTCTGTCTGTCGTAGTATCCATACCCTGCGACCCCGTGGCTGTGGACCATGTTTGCCGCTAGGCTGAGGGTATAACCCCTCAACGGCCTAGCTTGAGCTGGCCTAGCTTGAGTTAACCCTAGTTGGATCACCTGTTCAGGAGCCTGCTGTGAGCGACGCATTTGATTACGATCTGCTAATTATTGGCGCTGGGGTAGGGGGCCACGGAGCCGCCCTCCACGCCGTGAAGCGGGGGCTAAAGACGGCCATTGTCGAGGCGGATGTGATGGGGGGCACCTGCGTCAACCGGGGCTGCATTCCCTCGAAGGCGCTGCTGGCGGCCTCGGGCCGGGTGCGGGAGCTGCGCAACGAGCACCACCTCAAGTCCCTAGGTATTTCGGTGGGGAACGTTACCTACGATCGCGAGGCGATCGCCGACCACGCCAAAACCCTGGTCAGCAAAATTCAGGGCGACATGACCAACAGCCTCACCCGACTGGGGGTCGATATCATTAAGGGCTGGGCGCGGCTGACGGGAGAGCAAAAGGTGGCGATCGCCACCCCCGATGGCGAAAAAATCGTTACGGCCCAAGACATTATTCTGTCGCCCGGCTCGGTGCCCTTTGTGCCCCCCGGCATTGAGACCGACGGCAAAACGGTGTTTACCAGCGACCAAGCGCTTAAGCTCGACTGGCTACCCGACTGGATCGCCATTATCGGCAGCGGCTACATCGGCCTGGAGTTCTCAGATGTGTACACCGCCCTGGGCTGCGAAGTCACCATCATCGAAGCGCTGGATCAGCTGATGCCCACCTTCGACCCCGACATCGCCAAGATCGCCCAGCGGGTGCTGATCGCCCCCCGCGACATCGAAACCCGCGCCGGAGTGATTGCCCAGAAGGTGACCCCCGGTTCGCCAGTGGTGATCGAGCTGGCCGATCGCGAAACCCGTGAACTGGTCGAAACCCTGGAGGTGGACGCCTGCCTGGTGGCCACGGGCCGCATCCCGGCTACCAAAGATCTGGGTCTGGAGCGGGTCGGCGTCGAGGCCGATCGCCGGGGGTTCATTCCCGTGGACGACCACCTGCAGGTGCTGCGCAATGGCGAGCCGGTGCCCCATCTGTGGGCGATCGGCGACGCCACCGGCAAACTGATGCTGGCCCACGCCGCCTCGGCCCAGGGGATTCTCACCGTCGAGACCATCTGCGGCGAACCGCGCCAGCTCAACTACCTGAGCATTCCGGCGGCGGCCTTTACCCACCCCGAAGTGAGCTTTGTAGGCCTGACCGAGCCCGCCGCCAAGACCCTGGCCGAGGCCAATGGCTTTGCCATCGACACCGTGCGCACCTACTTTAAGGGCAATTCCAAGGCTCTGGCCGAGGGCGAGTCGGACGGGCTGGCCAAGGTGATCTACCGCAAAGACACGGGCGAGATTTTGGGAGCCCACATCATTGGTATGCACGCGGCGGATCTGATTCAGGAGGCGGCCAATGCGATCGCCAATGGCCAGACCGTGACCGACCTGTCGTTCTGTGTGCACGCCCACCCCACCCTGTCGGAGGTGCTGGATGAGGCCTTTAAGCGGGCGGTGGTGGTCTCGGCCTAGGATGGAACCGTAGGGTGGGCACTGCCCACCTTCCCGCCTTGCCTGCATCGGGCCAATCCTGCTGCGATCGCTCCATGCCCTGTTCTAAGGCTTTGCTCCTTCCTCAGGGTCAATGGTGGGCAATGCCCACCCTACCCTCTTAACCTTGAGCCATCTGGTAATTTGCCTAGACAGTGGTGGGCGGTGCCCACCCTACAATGGAATATCTAACGTCGAGAACCATGAAAATTCGTCGCCGCCCTCCCAACCCCGCTGTCGCAGTTAAGCATTTGCAATACCAAATCAAAGCTGACGACGCCGAACCCAGGCATATTCTCGAAAAAATTGTTTGGCACAAAGAGACCGAGGTGGCCCAAATGCGGGAGCGTCTGCCCCTGGCCGACCTGCAGCGACAGGTGCTCGACGCGCCGCCGCCGCGCGATTTTGTCGCCGCCCTGCGCGCTGGCCGCACCACCCCGGCCCTCATTGCCGAGATAAAAAAGGCCTCCCCCAGCCAGGGGGTGATGCGGGCCGACTTCGACCCGGTGGCGATCGCCCAAACCTACACCGCCCATGGGGCCACCTGCCTCTCGGTGCTCACCGACAAAGCTTTTTTCCAGGGCGACTTCGAGTATTTGGCCCAGATTCGCGCGGTGGTCGATCTGCCCCTGCTGTGCAAAGAGTTCATCATCTACCCCTACCAGATGTATCTGGCCCGCGCCAAGGGGGCCGACGCGGTGCTGCTGATTGCCGCCATTTTGACCGACCAGGACCTGACCTACTTTGTGCAGATTGCCAAGGCTCTGGGCATGGCGGTGCTGGTGGAGGTACACACCCTGGAGGAGCTAGACCGAGTGCTAGGGGTGCGGGGGCTGGCGCTGGTCGGCATCAACAACCGCGACCTCGAAACCTTTACGACCCGGCTGGAGACAACCGCCGAGCTGATTGCAGCGCGGGGCGAGGCCCTGACCGCCACTGACGTCTTAGTGGTCAGCGAGTCGGGCATTCATACCCCGGCCGATTTGCAGGCGGTGACAGCCGCCGGGGCGACGGCGGTGCTGGTGGGCGAGTCGCTGATTCGCCAGCCCGATCCAGGCCTTGCCATTGACCAACTTTACGAAAAAAACACTGCTTAGATACTGAAGCCTTCAAACACTTCCTGATTTAATCAACAGATCGCACCCCTGGGGCTCCGCAATGGCAAATCTAGGCGAACCACTCCCGCTCCCCTCCCACATTCACTATGAACTGCTGCTGCGATTGCTAGAGCAGCAAACCATGTCGGTGGCCTACCAAAATCCGCAGATTCGGATGCAGGTGCAGCAGCTCATTATCGCTCTGCGCAAGGCTCTGTCGCAGCAGCGCCAGCTCGAAGAAACCTGCAAACAGGTCAAAATTGAGGTCGAATACCAGTGGTCAACCAATCAGCTGGGCGATCGCTTTTTGCCTGAGGATGTAGCCCCCTAGGGGCAAAACTTGGTCGAATGGTAGTTCTAGCTACTTCTAAGGTCTTTTTTTCTCTGCAAGCTGTATTAAGTTCAGCCTTAGGATCAGTCGGTCTATCCCTAACAGGATGCTAGGCAGGGGGTATGCCCTTGCTCTAAGGTATGACTTTCGGTAGGGCAGCGCTTGCCCAACCTCCTTAATAGTTTGTGTGAGGAAAGACCATGAAACGACGCTGGTTTTTGGCATCTACCGCCGCTGTTGCTCTGGCTACTGTGGGGCTAACTGCAGCCTGCGGGGGCGGTCAATCCGCCGGAGGCGACGGGGCAGCCGGGGGCGGTGAGTCGGGGGGCGGCGTTTTGACCATGGCCACCTCGGCCGACTACCCCCCCTACGAGTTTGTCGAAACTGCGGGCGGCGCTGAAGAAATCGTTGGGTTTGACGTTGATATTGCTCGCCACATTGCCGAAGAGCTGGGCTACGACCTGGAAATTACCAATATTGACTTCAACGGCCTAATTCCGGCTCTACAGGCGGGGCGAGCCGACTTTGTGATGGCGGGCATGACTCCCACCGAAGAGCGCAAGCAAAACGTCGATTTTTCTGAGATCTACTACGATGCCAAGCAGACCATTGTGTTTCAGTCGGGGGCTGGCATCGCTTCTCCCGCAGACCTGAGCGGCAAAACCGTGGGCGTGCAGCTGGGCTCTATTCAGGAGGAGCTGGCTAACGATCTGGTAGACACTATTCCCAACTTGAAGTTGTCGCCCCTCAACCGCATCAACGAAATTGTGCAAGAGCTCAAGTCGGGCCGCATTGACGCCGCCATTATTGAAGACACCGTGGCGGAGGGCTTTTTGACCAACAACCCCGACCTGGAAGCGGTAGAAATTCCCGAAGAGGGGCCAGCGGGTTCTGCGATCGCCTTTCCCAAAGACTCTGAGCTGGTGAGCGACTTTAACCGAGTGCTGGCCGAGATGGAGTCGAGTGGCCTGATGGAAGAGCTGATTGTCAAGTGGTTTGGCGACAGGGCTGAGTAGTTGAGCCCGATAAACCTAACCCTATGAACTTAGATTTCGGCCAAATTATTCCATCGTTGCCCTTCATCCTGAATGGCATTCTGGTTACCCTCAGGTTTACGCTGCTGTCGGCCCTGTTTGGGTTTACCCTGGGCACCCTGCTGTCGCTGCTCAAGATCTCTAGCGTTAAGCCGCTGCGGTGGTTTGCGGAGTTCTACACCTCAATCTTTCGGGGTACGCCGCTGATTTTGCAGCTGGCGCTGGTGTACTTCGCCACCCCCCAGCTGATTGGCTACAAAATTTCGCCGATTGAGGCGGGGGTGTTTACCTTTTCGCTCAACTCGGCGGCCTACAGCTCGGAGACCATCCGAGCGGGCATTATGGCGGTGGACAAGGGCCAGCGGGAGGCGTCGATGTCCCTCGGGGTGGCTTACCGGCCAATGATGCTCGACATTATTCTGCCCCAGGCATTTAAAAACATTCTGCCCGCCCTGGTCAACGAGACCATTGCGCTACTAAAAGATTCGGCTCTGGTGTCTACCATTGGAGTACTAGACCTGATGCGGCGGGCCCAGGTGGTGGCAGGGCAGACCTTTCTCTACTTCGAGCCGCTGCTGGTGGTGGGGGTGATTTACTACATCATGGTCATGGGGTTGACCCAGGCCGCCCAAGTTCTTGAGCGGAGGATGCGCCGCAGTGATTAGAATCGAACATTTAGTTAAATCCTTTGGGCCGCTGGAGGTGCTGAAGGACATTTCTACCGAGGTGGGCAGCGGTGAAGTGGTGGCGATTATCGGCCCTTCGGGCTCGGGCAAATCGACCCTGCTGCGCTGCATTAACCTGCTGGAGGTGCCCACCGCCGGCCACATTTTTGTAGACAGCGTTGACATTACCTCGCCCAAGTGCGACATCCTCAAGGTGCGCCAGAACGTGGGCATGGTGTTTCAGCACTTCAACCTGTTTCCCCACAAAACGGTGATGGGAAACCTGACCTACGCGCCGATGAAGGTGAAGGGCCTCTCTAAAGCCGACGCCAGCAAAATTGCGCTGGATTTGCTCCACAAGGTGGGTCTCTCTGAGAAGGCCGACCAGTACCCGTCGCGGCTGTCGGGGGGGCAAAAGCAGCGGGTGGCGATCGCCCGCGCCCTGGCCATGCAGCCTGCTGTAATGCTGTTTGACGAACCCACCAGCGCCCTCGACCCCGAAATGGTGAAGGAGGTGCTGGAGGTGATGAAAGCCCTAGTCGAAACGGGCATTACCATGGCGATTGTTACCCACGAAATGGGCTTTGCCCGAGAGGTAGCCGATCGCGTGCTGTTCCTCGATGGCGGCTACCTGGTGGAAGACGCGCCACCGGATGTCTTCTTTACCACGCCCAAGAGCGATCGCGCCCAGCAGTTTTTGGAGAAGGTGCTTTAGATAGGGTGTCAGGCCTCGGGTTTTAGGTGCCAGGAAGAACCTCAAACCTGAAACCCTATACCCCCTAATTCGTTTAAGCTAGGCAAAGGTTCTAGCTGGGGCAACGGACATGTCAGTACTTACAGCTCCATCTCCCTGGAAAATTCGCGATCGCACCTTGAGCTGGGGCAGCCGCACCTACATTATGGGGGTGCTCAATGTGACCCCGGACAGCTTTAGCGATGGCGGTCAGTTCAATACCGTAGACCAGGCGGTGGCTCAGGCGCGCCACCTGGTGCACCACGGCACCGATATTCTCGATATTGGCGGCCAGTCAACCCGGCCGGGGGCGGGCTCCATCAGCCGCGAAGAGGAGCTTGGCCGGGTGATTCCGGTCATCGAAGCCATTCGCAGAAGTGATGACGACACGCTGGCCCAGGCCATTGTCTCGGTGGATACGACCCGCTCGTCGGTGGCGCGGGCGGCGGTCAAGGCGGGGGCCGACATCGTCAACGACATCTCTGCCGGCACCTACGACAAGGGCATGCTCTCGACGGTGGCCGACCTGGGCGTGCCGATTGTGATGATGCACCTGCGAGGCACCCCGGTGACGATGCAGCAGTGCACCGACTATCACGACTTAATCGGCGAAATCTACGACTTTTTGCACCACCAAATTGAAGATGCGATCGCCGTGGGCGTTAAACCCAGCAAAATTGCCGTTGACCCCGGCCTGGGGTTTGCCAAAACCTATGCCCAAAACCTGGAGCTGCTGCGCCAGCTCAGTCGGTTCCGCGACCTGGGCAGCCCGCTGCTGGTTGGCCCCTCGCGCAAGAGCTTTATCGGCTGGATTTTAGACCAGCCCGACCCCCAACAGCGGGTGTGGGGTACGGCTGCGGCCTGTTGTGCGGCGATCGCGGGTGGGGCAGACATTTTGCGCGTCCACGATGGGGCGGAGATGTACGACGTGTGCCGGGTGGCGGATGCGATTTGGCGTGGGAAGGGGGAGTAGGTGAAGATGGTCGAGAAACCTTTAGGTAGTGGTGGCTAGCAAACGGCAAAACCTTGGCGAAGAAGCCTCGGTTTTCCAAAAACCCTAGGCTCTGGCAACCTCCCATCAAGCTCAACCGGAAATCATGCCATGACTACTTTGCTAGACCAAGCTTTTCAAGCCGCCCAAAAGCTGCCCAGCGACCTGCAAGACGAACTCGCCCAACAGCTGCTGGACGACATCCAAAACGAACTGCGCTGGCAAGAGACCCTATCAGCCTCAGAAGTAGAGTCAGATATTCTGACCAGTATGGCTTTGGCGGCTCTGGCTGAAGATGACGCTGGCGAAACCGAAGGCAAGGGCTTTGGCGAAGACTAATGAAATCGTCGAGAACCCGTGACTTTCAAAGACTTTTTGTCAAATTGCCCCAGCGGGTTAAAGAAACCGCTAGGAAGAACTACCTGCTTTGGAAGAACAATCCTTCTCACCCAAGCCTTGAGTTTAAGCAGATCAACGCTAAGGATAACTTGTGGTCAGTCAGGGTAGGCATTGGCTGGCGGGCTGTAGGCGTGATGAAGGTAAAAGAGGACAAAATGGTTTGGTTTTGGATTGGCTCTCACGCCGAGTACGATAAGCTGCTCGGGAAAAAATAGGTATTACTGACTAACAAAAGCCTGGACAGTCTCTTGCTGAGGGGGTTAGCGACCCTTGCCACCGCATTTTGACGCTTCACAAATTCCCATGGCGGCGTAAAATACAGACGTCTGATGATGTAGAGAGCGCAGAAGGTTAACTATGGGACGCTTAAGACCTGTTTTGGGAATTTTGCTGGCGATTGTGGCAACCTGCCTGGTGGCCTGCGGAGGCCCGGCGGCCAAGATACCGACCACCTATACCCCAGAGATTTTGCAGCAGGTAGAGCTGTATACCCCCGCCGTGGCTGAACTGCGCGATCGCTTCCCCGAGCTTCAGGGCTACATCCAGCAAAAAGACTGGGTGAACGTGCAGAGCTTCATCCACGGCCCCATGGGCGAAATGCGGACGCGTCTCAATCGGCTGGCAAACACACTGCTAACCAAAGACAAGCCCCAGGCCCAATCCCTGGCTAAGGAACTCTACGTTCACCTAGAGCGCCTTGACGAAGCCGCCGCCAACAATCAGCAGGTGATTGCCGGTCAGGAGTACCGCAACGCGTTAGATGATTTTGACGCATTTCTGAACCTGGTGCCTACGTTTCAGTCCTAGACCGTGACTTGATGCGGGTGGGCGGGGCTCACCCCACCCTGGCCCCAACGCAAATTACCCCTTGAAGCACATTACGATCATCGGCTGTGGCGTGGTGGGAGCCGCGATCGCCTACGAACTGAGCCTCTGCCCGGAGGCTCAAGTCACCGTGGTCGATGGGGCGGCTCCTGGCCAGGGCTCGACTGCCGCTGCTCTGGGAGTGGCGATGGCGGTGATTAGCCACAAGGTCAAGGGCCGCAACTGGCAACTGCGAGAGCGCAGCCTGCACCGCTACCAGACGCTAATTCCCGACCTGGAAGCGCTAACGGGGCGATCTATCCAGCGCAATACCCAGGGCATTCTCAGCCTGTGTTTTGATGCCGAGGAGTTGCCCCGGTGGCGATCGCTGCAAGAGATTCGCCAGCGCCAAGGGTACCGGCTAGAGCTGTGGGAGCCGGAGCAGGTGCGCGATCGCTGCTCCCACCTCAGCACCGACGGAGTCGCCGCCGGTATTTTTTCTCCCCACGATTTTCAGGTTAATCCCACGGAGCTGACCCAGGCATTGGTAGCT
>DASQNN010000117.1:0-12535 GCA_035644955.1 Nodosilinea sp.
TCGATGGTCTTGGCGTCGGGCATGGAGTAGAAGGTGGTATTGCCCTCGACGGTGGTCATGCGATCGCAGTACAGCCGCAAAAAATCTCCCGCCTTGCTACCTTTGGGGTAAAAGCCGCCCTCGCCCACCCAGTCTTTAAACGCCCACACGGCGCACCCCGTAAAGTAAGACTCTGCCATCGCCAACGCTCTCACCCCCAACGGTCTGTTATGCCTCAATTCTGACGTAGTACCGGCCCTCTTGGCCGGGCTACCTGTAGGAGGCCAAACCGGAGGTAGGTCAAGGGCGCGGTGAGACCCTGGGGGCAGCGATCGTTAAGGGTTGAGACAGATTGAGGGCTGGCCTCGCTAACCTTAGCTATGCTTGAGACCCCGGACAAGATGACCACTACACCCTAACCGTCCATGGACTCTCAATCGTTTCTGGATGCCCTTAACCCAGCCTCCATGGTGGTTAAGCCCGGCACCGACGTTAAGCTCAAAGCCTTTAACTCCAGCTTTACGGGCTCCTTTAAAAAGAAGCAGGCCAAAGAATTGCTCCAGCGGGGCGTTGAAGAACTGGCTCGCTACCAGAATGTACTCTACGCTCAAAACACCTACGCTCTGCTGCTGATCTTTCAGGCCATGGATGCGGCGGGCAAAGACAGCACCATCAAACACGTTATGTCGGGCATTAACCCCCAGGGCTGCCAGGTGTTTAGCTTCAAACAGCCCTCCACCGAAGAGCTGGATCACGACTACCTGTGGCGATCGTTCAAGGCTCTACCCGAGCGCGGCAACATCGGCATTTTCAACCGCTCGTACTACGAAGAGGTGCTGGTGGTGCGCGTGCGGCCCGAACTGCTGGGCCAGCAGCAGCTGCCCGTCAGCACCAGGGGCGATCACATCTGGCAGCAGCGGTTTGAAGACATCAACAACTTCGAAAAATACCTGACCAACAACGGCATTGTGGTGATGAAGTTCTTTCTCAACGTGTCGAAGGAAGAGCAGAAAAACCGCTTTCTAGAACGCATCGATCGCCCCGAGAAGAACTGGAAATTTTCTGTCGCCGACGTCAAAGAGCGAGGCCGCTGGGATGCCTACATGACCGCCTACGAAGATGTGTTTACCCACACCAGCACCGACTGGGCTCCCTGGCACATCATCCCCGCCGACAACAAGTGGTTTACCCGCCTGGCCGTCTCTAGCTTTGTGCAGCAAAAGCTGAAATCTTTAAACCTTGCCTATCCGGTGCTAGAAGAAAACCATTTGGAGCGGCTGAAGGAGGCGCGGGTGATGCTGGAGGGTGAAGATTAAGGCCGCTGTAAGTGTCGCTAAGAGAGACTGGCGATAAAATAAGGTACTCCATTGCTCTCTTTCCTATTGGTGCAATGTTTCGCTTTGGCGGAGCCTCGCCTAGCGTTGTGCCCTTTGCGGCTGGTTTAAGGGTTGGGCTAGGCGGCGAGCGATCGCGCCACCACCCCATGCTTCTCCAGCACCACCGGTAGATCCAGCGTTAGCAAGCCCTCGGGGTTCAGCACCTCTCTACCGTGGATAAAGCTATAGTCCACGCGATCGACCAGACAGAAAATAAGTGCGGCTACCGGGTCGTAGGCAGTGCCCGACAGGGCGATGCGATCGAGATTCACTGCGACAAAATCTGCCGCCATGCCGGGGGTCAGGTGGCCGATATCGCTACGACCTAGGACCTTTGCGCCGCCGCGAGTAGCTATCTCCAAAGCCTCGCGAGCGGTCAGCGCCCCGGCATCTTCCTCGCGCACCCGCGCCATCAGAAAGGCCTGGCGAGCCTCGGCCAGCAGGTGGCCACCGTCGTTAGAGGCCGATCCATCCACCCCCAAACCCACGGGCACGTTGAGATCCAGCATTTTTCGAATCGGGGCCATGCCGCTGGCCAGGCGCATATTGCTACAGGGGCAGTGGGCCACCCCGGTGCCGGTCTGGCCAAAGCTGTGGATGGCCTTGTCGTCGAGCTTGACGCAGTGGGCGTGCCACACGTCGGCCCCCAGCCAGCCCACGGAGGCGGCGTAGTCACCGGGGGTAAGGCCAAAGGTATCGAGGCTGTAGGTGACATCGGAGCTGTTTTCGGCCAGGTGGGTGTGCAACCGCACGCCGGGGTACGACCGGGCCAGGGCCGCCGACTCGCGCATCAGGTCGGTAGACACGCTAAAGGGGGAGCAGGGGGCGAGGGTAATGCGGGTTAGGGCGTAGGGGTCGTTGTCGTGGTACTGCTCGATCAGCCGCTGGGAGTCTTTGAGAATGTCAGCCTCGGCCTCAACCATGGTGTCCGGGGGCAGGCCGCCCTTGCTCTCGCCCACGCTCATGCTGCCCCGGCTGGCCTGAAACCGTAGCCCGGTCTGGCCCACTGCCTCAATCTCATCGTCGAGGGTGCAGCCGTTGGGGAAGAGGTAGAGGTGATCGCTGGCGGTGGTGCAGCCGGAGTAGATGAGTTCGGCGGCGGCCACCTGGGCACTGAGGCGAATGGCCTCGGGCGTTAGCCGCTGCCACAGGGGGTAGAGGGCGCTCAGCCAGTCGAACAGGGCCGAGTTTTGCGCCCCCGGCACCACCCGGGTAAGGGTTTGAAAAAAGTGGTGGTGGGTGTTGACCAAACCGGGCAGCACGAGGTGGCGATCGCTCAAATCGAGCACCCGGTCGGCCTCGGTGGGTAGCTCGGCGGTGGTGCCCACCTGCTCAATGACGTAGTCGCGAACGAAGATTGCCCCCGCAGGAATCTCGCGCCGCTGATCATCCATGGTGACCAGGGTGTGGATGTTTTTAACCAGCAGAGTCGGCACGGCAGAGCGCCCCTAGGGAGACTTTAGCCTGGGACTATAGCAGGTCGGCCGCTGGCGCTAATGTTTTCTTCTATGCAAAGTCGAGTAGGGTAGGGGCGATAGTCAGAGAAGTCTTGCCGGGGTGCCCCCTGAAGATTCAATCCCAGCGCATTCCAGAATTGAGTAAACTCTGTAGGGAGCCCCCTAAGGATTAGGATTTGAACGTTTCACCATGCTGACATCAGTTTTTCGTCTCGGGTTCGGGGTTGTTCTGGTTATGCTGACTCTGCTAGGGGGTACTTACCCCAGCGCTGCTGTTTCTTTGGATGTTGGCCCTATGGGTGCCCTACCGTTTATTGGCAATATGGCGGGCGATCGCCCCACGAATCTGGGCGTCAAGGCGGGCAAACTGGCCCCCTGCCCCAGTTCTCCCAACTGCGTGATTAGCCAGGGCGACGCCGATGCAGAGCACGCGATCGCTCCCCTGGCCTACAGCGGCGACCCCGCCGCGGCCATGGCCCGGCTGGTGGCGGTGGTCAAAGCCATGCCCCGCACTGCCGTTGTCGAATCGACAGACAGCTACCTCTACACCGAGTTCACCAGCCAGTGGATGGGCTACGTGGACGATGTGGAGTTTTACCTTGACCCCGATGCGTCGGCCATTCAGGTGCGATCGGCCTCTCGCCTGGGTCAGTCTGACCTGGGTGTGAACCGCAAGCGCGTAGAAGCCATCCGCCAAGCGCTGGGTGTGGCCTAGGGGTTAGTCCTAGAGATTAGTCGTTGAAAATGGCGGTCTCCAGCTGCTGTAGGGCAACTTCGAGATCGTCGTTGACAATTTGCTCGTCAAACTCTGAAGCAGCATCGATCTCAACGAGGGCGCGCTGAAGCCGCCGCGCGATCGCATCGTCGGCGTCTTTGCCCCGCAGGCGAATGCGGTTTTCGAGTTCCTCCAGGGAGGGGGGCAGCACAAACAGCTGCAGGGCATTGGGGAAAGTTTCGCGCACCTGGCGGGCTCCCTCTAGCTCGATTTCTAAAATCACCCAGTGACCGGCCTCGATCTCTTTGAGCACCGAGGACTTGGGGGTGCCGTAGAGGTTGCCGGCAAACTCGGCCCACTCCAGCAGTTCTTCCCGCTCCACCATGGTCTGAAAGTCTTCTCGGCTGACAAAGAAATAGTCTTGACCCTCGACCTCGCCGGGGCGGGGCTGGCGGGTGGTGGCCGACACCGACAGCTTGAGCGCCGGGTAGCGGTGGCGCAGCGATCGCAGCAGGGTGCCTTTACCTACCCCACTGGGGCCCGTAAAGACAATCAGTCGCCCCAGCCGTGGGGCAAAATCGACCTCGGCTTCCGGGCTGAGAATATCTAGCGGGATAGGGGTGCTAACGGTCATGGCGGTGCTGGGGGATAGATTAAGAAAGAGTCTTTATTCTAGTTAACCCTGGGGCCGGGGAACGGTGGCTACTAGCCCGTATTTTTACGGATTGTTCTACTCGGGCAGGTCAAACAGCACCGTGGTCATGTAGCGTTCGGCCCAGGCTTCGCCAAAGGCTTTTTCGAGCACCCGCCGGGTCTTGTCGTTCTTTTGTTGCTGCTCGCAGTAGTGGCGCTGTCCCGCCACGACCGTCTCTTTTTGCTCAGGCATCGCCGGGGTGGTCAGCGCTTGCCGGCAGTGCAGCGCGAGATAGCTGGCAATCAGCTCCACAAAAGCCGCTTCTTCATCGGGGCTAGCGGGGCGAATAAACCGGCAGTAGGGCGAAAAAATGGTGCCCCAGCCGGGCAGGTCGCGCTCTTCGGCAAAGGTTTGGGCTGGCAACGCCTCCAGGGCCGTGGTGTAGCCCGCCGGCAGCGCCCCCGTCACCGGCGAGAGATCGATAATGGCGGCGCTAATTTGCCCTCGCCCCCCCACCAGGTCGCAGCCAAACATGGGCAGGTTGTACTCGGGCCGGGGAAACATAACACAGTGCAAAATGTCTAGATTTGCCCCCACCCGCGCCAGCTCCAGGTGCAGCTTGCGAAACTGAGGCGCTTGATAGCACAGGTTTTCAATGGTGAGCTTTTCGCCCTCTAGACGGCCCTCAATATAGCCCAGATCCTCCGGCAGGCGGTAGGGCGACAGGTCTAAATACTGCTGCCAGGTGGCTTCGATGCGATCGGCCAGGCTCCGAATCATCGGGTGCTGCTGGTCGCGCAGAGAGGTTGGAGTTGGGGCTACCATAACACCCAGTAAAAATGTAGTGAGTTTTCAGCATACCAGCCAGGGCCAGAATCCTAAAATTCTCTATACCTTACCCAGCTACAATTTGGTCACAGGCGTCGTTAACTGTGTAAGGTGCCATTGCCGTGAAGCTAATCGATTGGATCAACCTGGCCGCCCTGGGCATTGCCCTGGTGATTTTGTGGCAGTTTCGCCAGATTGTTTTGCTCATGTTTGCCGCAGTGGTGATTACCATTGCCCTCAACAGCCTGGTGCGGTTTTTTTCGCGGGTCTACGGCTGGCCCCGTCAGCGAGCGATTCTGGTGACCGGGGCGTTGCTGCTGCTGGGCGGCGTTATCTTTCTGGGCTTGATGCTGCCCCTGTTTGTCAGCCAGTTTCAAGAGCTGCTGCTGCTGACCCCCCGGGGCTTTGAACAGTTGGGAACTTGGTTTGATACGTTTCAGGCCAATCCTCCCGCCTGGTTCCCAGAGCAAGATGGGAGGTTCGTTCCCGGTTTACCCGAGTTGCTCCGCCAGGCGGCATCCATTAGTTCCACGGTATTTGGCAACTTTTTAACCTTTTTCTCGAGTTCTGTGGCCATTGTGCTACAGGTGCTGCTGCTGCTGGTGCTCACCCTGATGATGCTGGCCAACCCTTCAGCCTACCGGCGATTGCTGCTGCGGCTGTTTCCGTCGGGCTATCGCCGTCGCGCCGACGACATTTTAACCAAGTGCGAAAGATCCCTCATGTTCTGGCTGGGGGGGGTGGCTCTGAGCTCTATGTTTGTGGCCACCCTGAGTTTTACCGGGCTGCTGCTGCTGGGGGTGCCCTACGCCTTTGCCCATGCCGTACTCGCTGGGCTGTTTAACTTCATTCCCAACCTGGGCCCAACGCTCAGCGCCGTGTTTCCAGTGTTTGTGGCGCTGCTGCAGTCGCCTGGCACAGCGCTGGCGGTCATCGTGCTCTACGCGCTGATTCAAAATGTCGAGAGCTACTGGTTTTCGCCCATGGTGATGCAGAAGCAGGTATCGCTGCTGCCCGCCGCCACGCTGATTTCTCAAATCTTTTTTGCCACCTTTTTTGGGCCAGTGGGGCTAATTTTGGCCCTGCCCCTGGCCGTTATTTGCAAAACCTGGATTGAAGAAGCCTGGATTATCGACGTGCTCGATCGCGCCGAGGGGAAACCCGATACCGGCTTTTACCTGGCCCAGGGGAAAAGCTTTGAAGCGCCGGACCTACCCGAGCAGACCTTGGCACCAGACGCCCTAGCACCAGAAGACCGAATCTAATCGCCAAACCCTTGCCTCCAAAAAACTGCGATCAGGGGAGTTCATTGGCTTGGAAGGGTGGTCTGACATGGCGCTAGAGGTAGCCATTAGCCCAGATTTTGGTATAACTTGAAACATTATGCGTCTGTGAGTAGTCGTAGCTTATCCCTAGCACAGCAGCACCTTGCCATTTCTTGGGGTTATTCCTAGACTGACCTAGGGAACTGCCCCCGAGCACATTGCGTCTCTGCAAGGTAGGTCTTTGCTCGGTGAGCCTAGGGAGGCGAGCAAGCGGGCGTTTAACGATAGATAAGTATTATTTGTGGCCCTATGCTAAGCGTTATTATTGCGGCCTACAACGCTGAGAAAACTATTGCGGCTCAGCTCGATGCCCTAGCTGGGCAGACTTTTGCCGGGGATTGGGAAATTGTTGTGGGCGATAACGGCTCTAGCGATCGCACCCTCGACATTGTTAAGCAGTATCAGCAGACGATGCCCCACCTGCGGGTGGTCGATGCCTCGGTTCGCAGGGGGGCAGCCTACGCTCGCAACCTGGCCAGTGCCCAGGCCAAAGGGGATGTGCTGCTTTTTTGCGATGCCGATGACGAGGTGACCCCCGGCTGGCTGGCGGCTATGGCCGAGGCCTTTCAGGAGCACGACTTTGTCTGCGGCTGGCGAGAGACCGACAAGCTCAACGATGCCAACGGGTTTGCCGCCGCCCTGGCCAGCATTGAGGGGCAGGGGCTGCTGTATCATCCCTTTCGCCCCTTTGCCTCGGCCAGCAACCTGGCGGTAAAGCGGATTCACCACGAGGCGGTGGGCGGCTTTGATGAGCAGCTTTTGAACCTTCAAGACATCGACTACTGCTGGCGCATTCAGGGCTTGGGGGTGCCGCTGCGCCAGACCAAGGCGGCGGTAGTTAACTTTCGGTTTCGGGAGAATGTAGCGTCTAACTTTCGCCGTGTGAGAAAGTTTGGCTACTACTCAGCGCGCCTGTACCGTAAGCACTGGGCCAACGGCTTTCCCAAAAAAATGCTGTTCAGGTGTTTTTTGTCGCTGTTTTTGGTGCCGGTGAAGTTTGTGGTGCGGGTGCGCGATCGCAACAGCCTTTTTCTCTGGTTTCTCAACCTAGGCTGGAGCCTGGGCTACTGGCAGGGCTGGATTGACATGGGCAAAGAAGCGGTGGCGGCCCAGGTTAGCGGCAGCAAGACTGACCCAAAGCTGTCGGCCAGCTAGGCATTGCCACAAACTATTCTTTCGATCAAGCAAAAGGGAGGGGGCGATCGCCCCCTCCCTTTTGCCGGTCTAGATATTAGCGATCGCTCTTAAGGCTTAGGCATCGTCTAGGGCCGCAATGCCGGGCAGCTCCTTGCCTTCGAGCAGTTCCAGACTGGCGCCGCCGCCGGTGGAGATGTGGCTCATTTTTTCGGCCACGCCCACTTTTTCAACCGCTGCCACCGAGTCGCCACCGCCGATGATGGTGGTGACGCCAGTGCCAGTGAGTTCGGCCAGGGTGTGGGCGATCGCCTCGGTACCGGCCGCAAACTTGTCGAACTCAAACACGCCCATGGGGCCGTTCCAGATCACCGACTTGCACTGCTTCAGCGCGTCCTGGAACACCTTGATCGAGTCAGGGCCAATGTCGAGCCCCATCCAGCCATCGGGGATGGCATCAACGCTGGCGGTTTGGGCGTTGGCATCGGCGGCGAAGTTGTCGGCCAGCACTACGTCGGTGGGCAGCAGCAGGTCAACGCCTTTTTCCTTAGCCTTGGCTTCGAGGGCTTTGGCCAGCTCCAGCTTGTCTTCTTCCACCAGCGACTTGCCCACGTTGAGGCCGCGAGCCTTGTAGAAGGTGAAGATCATACCGCCGCCGATCAGCAGCTTGTCAACCTTGTCGAGCAGGGTCTCGATCACGCCGATTTTGCTGGAGACCTTCGAGCCGCCGATGATGGCCGCCAGGGGCTTCTGGGGGTTTTCGATCGCCGCTTGCAAGTACTGCAACTCTTTCTCGATCAGGTAGCCGGCCACCGAGGGGCTGAGGTACTTGGTCACACCTTCGGTGGAGGCGTGGGCGCGGTGGGCGGTGCCAAAGGCATCGTTCACGTACAGGTCAGCGTTGGCGGCCAGCTGCTTGGCAAACTCGGGGTCGTTGGCCTCTTCGCCCGGGTAGAAGCGCACGTTTTCGAGCAGAGCCACCTGGCCGTTTTCCATTGCGCCTACGGCGGCGGCGACCTCATCGCCAATGCAGTCGTCGCACTTGATCACCTCTTGGCCCAGCAGCTCGCTGAGGCGCTTGGCTACAGGGGTGAGACGCATGCTGTCGACCACCTGGGCCTTGGGACGACCAAAGTGGCTGGTGAGAATAACCTTGGCCCCTTTGCCGGTGAGGTCTTGAATGGTGGGCAGGGCAGCCCGAATGCGGGTGTCGTCGGTAATGGCGCCCTGGTCGTCGAGGGGCACGTTGAAGTCGGCCCGTACCAGTACCCGCTTGCCCGAAACATCAGCTGCCGACAGGCTTGCCACCGATTTTTTAACCACTGCGATATACCTCCTAAAAACGGTTTAAGACTCTACATTTATTACGTTATGCAGCGCACTGGCGGCAGCGGCCCCAACCTTGACTAAGGTAGATTTGAGGAAACGACGCAACCTGACCAGGGCTCTGTGTCGGTCGTAATATTTACCTATTACCGCCCTCATTTTACCGGAGTGTGAGTTCCCTTCGATACGCCATGTTCAAGACGGTTTTATTTCCCATCGACATGAGTTCTGAGGCGCAGCAGGCGGCTCCCAAGGTGGCTGAGCTGGTGAAACTTCACCAGAGTCGGCTGGTTTTGCTGTCGGTTGTCGAACCCAGTACCCCCGAAAAGCCCCAGCCTGCCGGGCAGTCGTCGCCCGAGGCAGTGGCACAGCTGCTGAATAAGGCCAAGGAACTGTTCTCTGCCCAGGCGATCGAGGCCGAGGTGATTGAGCGCGAGGGCCAGCCTGCCTTTGTTATCTGCGATGTGGCTGACGAGCTCAACGCCGATTTAATTGCGATGGGCTGCCGGGGCGTCGGGCTGATCGAAGACGTGCAGAACGAGAGCGTCACCATGCGGGTGATTAACCTATCGCCCTGCCCGGTGCTGATTATTCCCTAGGGGAAGAGGTGGTATGGGTAGGTGAGTGGATGGGTAGCGGGTGGGGTGGGCAATGCCCACCAAAATCTCCAGCCTCACTCCAGCTCACCCTGGCCCCCTTGTCTCCATAGACCGCAGAATTCTCCCAGCCCCCGCTCCTGGCGCACGATCGCCAGGGGCTTGTTCCCCTTGGCTGCGGCCGGGTAAGCGATCGCGGCCCACCTCCTTATCCCCGCGCCACCCGCGTCACAGTGCCCTCAGCAACGGCACCATCCACAGCGGATTGGTCAAGCTGATCGGCACAAGCGACAATACAAACACGTTGAGCAGTTTCCCAAATCAGGTGCATTGCTGCGCGCTGGCATTGCCTCGCCTTTTAGCGCTATGCACCCTAGGATTGACAGGTGGGCGCGATCGCACCACCCACCCGTGCGTCACTGCATTACCTCCCCCCCATCCCCTCTATCCCCCCATCCCCTCTATCTCCCCGTCTCCATCACCCCTCCACCCCCCACCCCCATGTCCACCCCCGAAATCCAGTGGTACCCCGGCCATATCGCCAAGGCAGAAAAAGCCCTGGTCGATCAGCTCAATCGGGTTGATGTGGTGCTGGAGGTGCGCGATGCCCGCATTCCGGTATCGACGCGGCACCCCAAGGTCGACACATGGGTAGGCGAGAAACCTCGCGTGCTGGTAGTCAACCGGGTCGATATGATTTCAACCGAGGCCCGCACCGCCTGGGAGACCTGGTTTCGCCAGCAGGGGGAGGTGCCCTACTTCACCGATGGTCAGCAGGGGAAAGGCGTGAAGGCGATCGCCAAAGCTGCCCAAACCGCAGGCGATGCGGTTAACCAGCGCCGCCAGGCTCGCGGCATGAAGCCGCGCCCCATTCGCGCCGTGGTGATTGGCTTTCCCAACGTCGGCAAGTCGGCACTGATCAACCGACTGCTCAATCGCAAGGTAGTGGCCAGCGCTCGTCGAGCCGGGATCACCCGCCAGCTGCGGTGGATTCGCCTGTCGGGGGATCTGGATTTGCTGGATGCACCCGGGGTAATTCCCTCCAGGATGGACGACCAGGCGGCGGCGCTGAAACTGGCCATCTGCGACGATATTGGCGAAGCCTCCTACGACACCCAGCGCACCGCCGCCATCTTTTTAGATGTGCTCAAAACTCTTCAGCAGGCCGGTTCCCCCGACGACTACGAAGACCTTCTCCAGTCCCGCTATGGTGTAGCGCTGAGCGACTACAGCGGCGAGAGCTTTGTCGCCCAGGTGGCGGCGCAAAAGTTTCAGGACAACACCGAACGCACTGCCAAGCGCATTCTCAACGACTTTCGCACCGGGCGACTGGGCCAGTGGGTGCTGGAGTGGCCCCCCGGCCCTTGATTTAAATCAGGGTATCCCTCATCAAAAATGGCAGAGGATATGCATATCCTCTGCCATTGCAATCTATTAATCAGGTGGATGGACTGGTGACTTACCAGCGGGAGAATTCCCGGTTGCCGCCATCTCTGCCGCCGCCGCCGCCGCCGCCAGCAAAGTTGCCGCGGGGGGCACCGCTACCGGCACGCTTCTCTTTGGGACGAGCCTTGTTAACCCGCAGCTCGCGCCCCATCCACTCAGCCCCGTCGAGGGCTTCGATGGCCGCGTCTTCGTCGGCTTCCTTTTCCATCTCAACGAAGGCAAAGCCGCGGGGGCGGCCAGTCTCGCGATCGGTCGGTACCGTTACTCGGCTAACGGCTCCGTACTCGGAGAAGACTTCGGTGATGTCTCCTTCCGTAGCATTGTAGGCAAGGTTTCCTACATAAATCGACATGGCACAACTCCAAATTAGACATGTGATGTAGACAA
This sequence comes from Nodosilinea sp., assembly GCA_035644955.1. Taxonomy (GTDB): domain Bacteria; phylum Cyanobacteriota; class Cyanobacteriia; order Phormidesmidales; family Phormidesmidaceae; genus Nodosilinea. The sequence goes on from DASQNN010000117.1 coordinate 11,204, forward strand.
GTTCGATTCGGAGTGGTACACGCCGATTACCCGAAAATTGAGATCAGACTGTGATTAACCAGCCTACCGAAAGCAAAACATGTTACTCGCCTACTTTAGCATAAGGTTTTGGGAGATCAATCGTTCTGTAACACTGTGTCAGCGGTCGTTACAGCCGTTGGAGTTAATGCTTTCGATAAGTTTTGTAAGGCTCAATTGGAGGCCATTGCTGGGGCCTTAATCAACGCCTGCCATAAAACGTAACTTCTACATCAGCACACCATCCGGCTGACAAGTTTTCGTACAAAAAGACCCGTTCTACCCGGTAGTACACGCCATCTCTAAAGACGCAGTCGCCAATGCGCGGAATAATGGGATAGGTGGCAAACCAAAGGGCGTCTTTGATGGGCGCGTTGGGGCTATTGCTGCGGGCGGCCAGATAAAACACCTGCACTTTAAACCCTCGGTCAGAACTGGCGGGGGTGGGTGAGGGGCTATCGCTGGGCTTGCCACTGCTCTTGCCGGTGGTTTTTTTGGTGGCCACAGGGTTGGCGGTGTAGGGTACAGGTGCTTGGGTCGGTGCACCAGTAGTTTACCAAGACTAGGGAGAAGGCGGGTGAAGGAAGGATAGGGGTAACCTTACACCGCAAACCTTGATCCCCTTAACTTGGATCCCCCCTAGCTTGACCCCTTTCCCTTTCGCCCGATCGCCGCTGACTTTCTGTAAACTAAGAAAGACCATCGCAACACCACAGATTAAGGAAGCAGCACATCATGGGGTTATTTGATCGCGTTAGCCGAGTGGTTCGCTCTAACCTAAATGCGGCGGTGAGTTCGGCGGAGAATCCAGAGAAAATTCTGGATCAGGCCATTATCGACATGCAGGAAGACCTGGTGCAGATGCGCCAGGCGGTGGCGGGTGCGATCGCCAGCCAGAAGCGGGTGCAGCAGCAGTACGAGCGCGCCCAGAGCGAGGCCAACACCTGGCAACAGCGGGCTCAGCTAGCGCTGCAAAAGGGCGACGAAGAGCTGGCTAAACAGGCTCTGCTGCGCAAGAAAACCCAGGCCGAAACCGCCGTTGCCCTCAAGACCCAGCTCGACGGCCAAAGCACCACGGTAGAGCAGCTCAAGCGCAATCTGATTGGCCTAGAGAGCAAGCTGTCTGAGGCCAAGACCAAAAAAGACATGCTCAAGGCGCGGGCCAGTGCCGCCAAGGCCAACGAGCAGCTGCAAAGCACCACCAGCAGCCTCAACACCAGCAGCGCCATGGCCGCCTTTGAGCGCATGGAAGAAAAAGTGCTGCAAATGGAAGCCACGTCCCAGGCGGCGGCTGAACTGGCCGGGGCCAACCTG
>DASQNN010000118.1:0-2092 GCA_035644955.1 Nodosilinea sp.
TCGCCAAAAATTGTCAGGCCATTAAAGCTGGGCACCAGCGCCTGGGTTTGAAAACTCTCGGCGGTCAGGCTACTGGCGGCAACGTTGAGGAGGGTGACGCTGGGTTCTGACTGGTTTAGGTAGCGCAGGGTGGTGTTGGCCCCCTGCTGGGCGATCGCAATCTGCCCAAAACTCAGGCCCCCCTGCAGCAAAAACCGATCGACCCCAGGGGTGAAATCCACCACGGTATCGACCCGGCCATCGTTTCTAAGCACAAAGGTATCTTGCCCAACCCCACCGACGAGGCGATTTCGACCCAGTCCGCCGTCTAATAAGTCGTTGCCCGGCCCGCCAAAGAGGCGATCGTTGCCCGCACCCCCAAATAGCTGATTGTTACCCCCAAGGCCGATCAAAATCTCGTCTCCGGCTCCCCCGCTGAGCCTGTCATCGCCAAAACCACCCAGTAAAACCGGGCTACCAAAAAGATTGATGGGGCCAACAAATGCAGAAAACGGGCTAAAAAAAGACGATAAAAGCGACACCATAACGCCTCCAAAGAGTGTAGTGGTTTTTAGGGAAAGGCTATGCTCAGAGTAGCGAATAGCACCCCTGACTAACTCACACTTTGGGCTGACTGAGCACCACGTTTACACCCAGCAAAATCAGCCCCATGCTGGCCATCATAGTGGCCGTCAACGGCTCTCGAAAAAATAGCCAGGCCAGCCCCGCCACAAAGATTGGCACCAGGCTGTAGACCACGCTGGCCGTGCGGGTGGGGCCAACTTGCTGAATGCTCAAATTAAACAGCAGATAGGCGATCCCCGATGCCGCTACCCCCATGTACAAAATAGCGATCGACGAAGCCAAAGATAGCGTCGCCAACTGTAGCCACCAGCGTTCTAACGAGGCCAGCCCCAGCAGCTGCCCCACCCCGGCCACCGCCGCATAAAACGTAATGGTCAGCCCCGAGTAGCGCTGGCTGAGCTGCTTGATAATAAGCGAGTACACCACCCAGCACAGCACGGCGCACAGCATCAGCCCATCGCCCCGGTTGAGGTCAAGCTTGAGTAGGGCGGTGAGGTTGCCCCGCGTTAGCAGGGTCAGCACCCCCAGCAGGGCCAGCACAATGCCGCCGTACTGGCGGCGGCTCAGCCGTTCGCCGATAAACAGGGCCGCCATCACCCCCGTCACCACCGGGTTAAAGGCGTTGATAATGGCGGTGTTGGCCGTGGCGGTGTAGCGCAGACTGCTAAAGAAAAAATAGTGGTACCCCACTACCCCAAACAGGCCCAACAGCACCATTGCCCCCCAGTCGGCCTGGGCAACCGTGAGCGCTTTGACTGGCTGAGCGCTGCGGTAGATAAACAGGCCCAGAACCCCCATCGCAATTACGTAGCGCAGCAGAGAGGTGGTCAGTGGCCCCAGATCTACGGTGGTGTACTTGCCCGCCACAAAGCTGCCCGCAAACAAAAAGCTGGTGAGCAGGGGCAGCAACACCTTCAGATTTCGCAAACTGGCCATTGCAAACCTCTCCAAAAACTCGCCCTCCATCTTGACCCGTAAGTCATCCCAATCCCCCTACTCCCTCACTCCTCACCCCCTCACTTTCTACCCCACGCACTCCCCCTAGTTCGGGAACCCGTACAAATGCGTTCATTGCGATCGCACCCCTCCGCGCCGTAAATTAGCACTCGGAGCTTGCGAGTGCTAAGCTCCTAAATCTGTGTAGTGCGTCTGAACGGGGCCGAGTGTAATTCCCCCAGACGCTGTCTTAATAGCAAATCCGGAGAAGCATTGTATGGCAGCTATCACTTTGGCGGCATCTAGCGTTAAGCCCCTAGCCGATCGAGTTTTGATTAAAGTAAGTGCGTCCGAAGAGACCACCGCTGGCGGCATTCTGCTACCTGACACCGCCAAGGAAAAGCCTCAGGTGGGCGAGATCACCGCCGTAGGCCCCGGTAAAACCGACGACAAAGGCTCTCGTCAAGCTCTAGAAGTCAGCGTTGGCGACAAGGTGCTCTATTCCAAGTACGCTGGCACCGACATCAAACTGGGCGGCGACGAGTTTGTGCTGCTGTCTGAAAAAGACATTCTCGCTGTGCTGGGCTAGGCC
>DASQNN010000119.1:0-7948 GCA_035644955.1 Nodosilinea sp.
GGTCCGGTGCCGGAGTATCTGCAAAACCGCCGCGAGCTGGTGTTTTTGGTGCTAGGGGGCCTGTTTCTCGGCACCCTGGGCATGCTTAACATTCTCGGCATTAGTCGCTTTGTCAACGTGTTTACCTGGGGTGACTTTGCCGTCACGGTGGCGGTGGGGGTACTGCCCTATCCGCTGACCTTTTTGTGCACCGACCTGATTTCAGAACTCTACGGCAAGGAGCGCGCCAACCAGGTGGTATGGGTAGGGCTGCTGCTAAACCTGTGGGTGCTGTTTATTGTCTGGCTGGGGGGGGTGCTGCCTGGGTTTGAGACCCTAGACCCCACGACGGGCGAGCTAGCGCGCGATGCCGCCGGACGACTGCCGGTATTTTTTGAAATGCGCAACCTCACCTTTGGCGCAGTGACGGCCTCTATGCTGGCCTACCTGGCGGCTCAGTTTGTCGATGTATACCTGTTTCATTTTTGGAAAGAGTTAACCAACGGCAAACACCTGTGGCTGCGCAACAACGGCTCTACGCTGATTAGTCAGCTGGTCGATACCACCGCCGTGGTGCTGATTACCCACTTTTTGGCCGGGGCGCTGCCCCTACAGGAAGGCCAGGATCTATGGCCCCAGCTCATTCGCTTTATTGGCTACGGCTATGTGTTTAAGCTGGTGGCGGCCCTGCTCGATACGGGGCCATTTTATCTGTGCGTATTTTGGCTATCGAATTATCTGGGGCTAGAGTCCCCCGTCCCAAAGCCGAAGCGCCCTCGCTTGGGCAGCCGAGGGCAAACTTGACCAATCGGTGAGCTGGTGGCGGGCTATGCTTCACTGCTTCACTACGGCCTTCGGCACTGGCAACTGTCGCTAGGGCAGGGCCGCTAATCGGGGATTGATTATCTTCGCCATGGCCCCTGCGCGGTGCATGGCTTCGCGTGGGCGGAGCCTCGCCTGAGCGTTATACACTCTACAAAAATCCCTGGTTCTAAGCCTGACAAAGCAATAGGTCTTGGTAACGGTTCTATGACGCGGGCAAAGTTGCCTCTGCGGGCGCTTTTGCGATCGCAGCCGAGTTCCGGCGGCTCAGCAGCCGATACACCGAAGGAATGTAGTAGAGCGCCAGCAGCGTCGCGCCGCCGAGACCGCCTGCGATCGCGATCGCCAGCGGTGGCCAGAATCCGGTGGGGTCGAGCATCAGCGGTACAAAGCCAATAATGGTGGTCACCGTGGTCGCAATCACGTGGCGCGTGGCGTGAAACACCACATCTTCCACCGCCTGGGGATGGCCCAGCTTGGCCTCGGGATGCTCGCGCAAAGCGGCCAACACCACAATCGAGTCGTTGATGGCCAAACCAATTAGCCCCAGGGTGCCGAGAATAGCCGTGAAGCCAAAGATAGAGCCAAAGATTTTTAGGGCTAGCGCCGCCAGCCCCACCGCGAGAATCGCCACCGACCCAATCAGCGCCGCCAGGCCAAAGGAATTGAACGACAGCACCAGGGTGGCGGTCATGAGAATCGTTAGCACTCCCACGGTGGAGAGTAGGTTGCCCACGGCGGTACCCCGGGCGTCGGCCTCGCCGCCGTACTCGATGCGGTAGCCGGGGGGCAGTTCAAAGCCCTGCTCCGTCAATCGCTCTTGAAATGCCGCCAAAACGGTGCTGGGCAACGCACCTGCGGTGATGAACGCCTGCACGGTGTTGATGCGCTGGCCGTCGCGACGGCTGATGCTGGCAGTATCGGGCACCAGATCTAGGGAGGCGATTGCATCCAGCGGCAGTTCTCCCTCGGCGGTGACAATATCCAGCGAGGCGATCGCCCCCAGATCGCCCTGCTGGGCCGCGGGCACCCGCACCCGCACCGGAATGTCGCGGGTGCCGTCTAGAATCGAGCCGCCAGTGCGACCCTCTAGAGCGGCGCTGAGCTGCGCCGCAATGCCCCCGTTATCTAACCCCAGGCGGCGGGCCTGGGCCTCGTCTACTTCTAGAGCCAGCTTGGGCAGCGCTTCGGTCAGGGTGGCGCGGGTGTGCACCACATCGGGTACCTGGGCCAGTTCGGCCCGCAGGCGATCGCCCACCTGGCGCAGCCCGGTCATATCCGACCCATAGACCCGCAGCTCAATGGGCGCGTCAAAGGGTGGCCCCTGCTCCAGCTGTTTCACCAGCACCTGGGCCTGGGGAAAGGCGGCATCTAGCTCTGTTTGCAGCGCTTGAATGGTTTCGCGAATGCGATCGGTGCTGGCCAGACGCACAATGCCCTGGGCATAGTTTTGGGCGTTGCGGCGGTTGTCGAGCACGTTGTAGAAAAAGGGCGGCGCGCTGCGGCCTATAAACCAGTGCACATCGTCAATCTCAGGGTGGGCTAGGGCCAGCTCCCGCGCCTGCCGAATCTGAATCTGGGTGGCTGCCAAAGCTGCCTGGGTGGGCAGCTCAAACTCAATCTGAAACTGGTTGCGATTGGTGGGCGGAAAGAACTGCTGGGGCAGGGTGGCAAACACCGCAAACCCGATCACCGGCAGAATCAGCGATAGGCCAACGCCGAGCCAGGGGCGCCGAAACACTGCCCGCAGCGTCCCCCGATAGCCGTTGGCCAGCGCATCGTTAGCAAAGCCATTCTGCCACCAATTCCAGCGCAGAGGCAGCGGGTTCCACCGGTGCAATCGCCCTACCAACGACACAATCACCGTCAGCGACAGGGCCAGAGAACTGAGCAGGGCCAAAATCACCGTCAGCCCAATGGTGCCAATGAACTCCCCCACGCCGCCGGGCGATGAGGCAATGGGGATAAAGGCCAGCACCGTGGTTAGGGTCGAGGCCAGCAGGGGCACCAAGAGATGGCGCACCGTTTCGGACACCGCCTGCCCCGGCGGCATCCCCTGGCGCAGCCGCCCCTGCACCTCATCCACCACAATGATGGCGTTGTCGATCAGCAGCCCCAGGGCGATAATGATGCCCGTCACCGACATCTGGTGCAGCGGCACTCCCAGCACTTTCATGGCGCCGAATACGGTCAAGGTGGTCAGGGGCAGGGCCAGACCCACCAGCAGGGCCGACTTCCAGCCCAAAATCAGCAGCGATATCCCAATTACCAGCGCCGACCCCAAAACCAGGTTGCCCACCACCCCGTTGAGCCGCTGCTGCACGTACTGGCTTTGATCTAGCACAACCTGAAGATCTAGCCCCTGGGGCAGTTCATCGCCAAAGGTGTCCATCACGGCCCTGGCCTGCACGGCCCACTGGTCGACCCGCTCTGCCGACTCGACCTTGGCCGAGAGGGCGATCGCGCTGTGCCCATTCACCAGCGCCAGATCCGTCGGTGGGTCTTGCACAGCTTTGGTAACGGTGGCAATATCCCCCAGCCGCGCCACCTGCCCCTCGGCCCCGACCCGAATGGGAATGGCGCGAATCTGCTCCAAAGAGCTGAGGCTGCTGTTGACTTCCAGCAGAAATTCAGAACTTTCGCTGCGAAACTGCCCCGCCGACACCTTGGCATCGCTGGCGGCAATCTGCTGGGAGAGGGCCGCCGCCGACAGCCCCAGCCGCGATAGTTCCGTCGCGGCAATATCCACCCGAATCTCTTCGTCCGGCTCGCCAAACACATCCACCGTTTCCGTACCGGGGATGGCCCGCAGACGATCTTCCAGGGTGGCCGCCAGCCGGCCCAAAATGGCGTAGTTGGGCACGTCGTTCAGGGTCCAGGTCAGCCCCACAATCAGGGCGCTGGCCTTGGTGGAGCTGTCGGCATACTCTGGCACCGAGGCGGCGGCGGGTAGGTCAGCTACGGCATCGTCCACCTTGCTGCGCACCTTGGCCCACACCGGGTCTACATCGGGAATAGTTTCCTTCAGCTCCACGGTAATCACCGAAATGCCGCTGCCCGAGGTCGATTGAAGTGACTCAATCTCCTCCAGCTCAAACAGCCGATCCTCAATTTTCTCCGTCACCAGGGTCTCCACCCGCTCGGGCGTGGCCCCCGGCAAAAAGGTGGTGACCCGAGCGAACCGCTGCACAATCTCCGGGTCTTCCAGGCGCGGCAGGGTGAAAAAGGCCGAGAGCCCCCAGACGACGATCAGCACCAGGGTGAGCAGCAGGAGCTGGCGGTTGCGGTAGAAGAGGTTCATGGCGGGGTGAGGGAGGTGAGGTGGGTGGATGGGTAGGCGGGTGGATGGGTAGGGGCAGACGGCGTCTGCCCAAATCCTTATAGGAAGAAATTCAACCCTTGACAACCGCTGGCTAAATAGCGCCCTATGACGCTAAACCCCCAGCCTGGCGCGGGTTTGACTGCCGACAATGCCATCGACGGTTAGCCTCCGGCTGGCCTGAAACTGGCGCACGGCGCGATCGGTGGCGGGGCCAAACACGCCGTCAGCAACCACAGAAAAACCGGCCCGGGCTAGGGCCTGCTGCACGGCACGCACATCGTCCCCCCGAGTAAAGGGGTTGGCCAGCCGCAGCACGCGGATATGGGTAGGCGGCCTCTGGGCCGGAGGAGCTGGGGCCGGAGGGGCTGGGGCCGGAGGAGCTGGAGCCGGGGTTGGAGCCGGCGGGGTGGCCGCCGCCTGGTTTTGCAAAAGGGCCCAGGTTCGCGGCCCCACCACGCCGTCGGCAACGAGGCCTCGACTGGTCTGGAACTGGCGCACAGCGCGATCGCTAGCCGGACCAAACACGCCGTCGGCGGCAACGGCAATACCGGCGCGGGCCAGAGCCTGCTGCATAGCCCGCACATCGTCTCCGGTAGTGAAGGGGTTGGTGAGGCGCAGCACTCGGTTTGGCGGCGGCGGAGCAGCGGGCGGAGCAGCGGGCGGAGCAGCAGGGGGGGCAGTGGGCGGGGCAGCGGGCGGAGCAGTGGGCGGAGCAGTGGGCGGAGTCGGCTGGCGCTGCAATAGGGCCCAGGTTTGAGGGCCGATAATGCCGTCGGCGTCTAACCCCTGCGATCGCTGAAATTGCTCAACCGCCAGCTTTGTAGCCGGGCCAAAGCTGCCATCGACAGTCAGTTGGGCACCCCAGCGCACCAGGGCGGCCTGGGCCTGAAGCACATCCTCGCCGCTGGTGTAGGGGTTGGTCAACGTCAGCGGCCGCGAACCAGGGACGTCGGGCGCACTGCCGCTGCCCGGCGAGCCGCTGCCGGTTGAGTCACCGATCCTGGGGCGATTGGCCAGGTAGGTTTGGGCCTCTCGGCTGAGGTTAGAGCCGGGCACTGGGGTGCGCCCGCCGGCTAAATACCGCTGCCCCGCCGTGCTCAGGGCCACCCTAGGAGTGCCGGCCAAAAATACGTTGGCCTCCGAGAGGCGGCGGCGCAGCAGCCCTTCTTCCACATTGGTGCCGGGGTTGCGGTAGAGAATCAGGGCCGCCTCAATGTTGTGCCACTCCTGATTACGCAGCACCCGCGACAGCGTTTCAAAGCCATTCGCGCCGTAGAAATTTGCGCCCAGGTTGTAAGCAAAGCTGAGAATGGCCCCCCGCTGGTTGTCGTTCATCCCTTGCCAGCCGGGAATACGCTGCTGGGGCGGCAGATAGGTCCTTGAAACCTGCTCCAGCAGCAGGTCGTCGGCCTCCTGCCGGGTGATGCGATCGCCCAGCTTGAAGGGCTGCCCATTTTTGTCGCGGGTTGACCCCCAGCCGATGGTAATAGGCAAATTTCCGGTCTTGGGGTCTGGGTAGGCTTGCAGACTCAAGCCCTCAAAGGTTTTGATCAGGTCGAGACCTGGTGTGGGCACCCCGGTCATAGTGATTACCTCGCGTAAAACGTCGTCATAACTTACCGCAAGTGTATCCACTCTCTGGAATGTCCTAAATCGTTTTTGAGCAGGCGCTAACAGCATCCTGGGTTACCTCGGTTTCGTCTTTGGTCCAGCCCTGCACCGGTCCCCACCCTACCCACCGCCCTTCCCAGTGAGGCTGACAGCCTGGCCCGGCACTACCCGGTGGGTGCCGGCGGTGATCACGCGATCGCCCGCTGCCACCAGCCCCTGCACCAGCACGCGATTGCCCTCGGTATGCACAATTTCCACCGGCTGGCGCGCCACTTCGGCCTCAGCGGCACTCTCCCCCGCCGCCACGTACACCGACCACAGCCCCTGCTCCCCCTGCACCAAAGCGGTAGACGGTAGCCAAAACCCGGCGGTGGGCTGGGTATCTTTCAGCACCAGCCGGGCGGTTTGGCCCAGGGTGAGATCCTCCGAGGTGTCTAGGGTCAGCACGGCGGTGACGGTGCGGCTGGTGGAGTCTAGCTCCGGCAGCAGGGCGGTGACGGTGGCGGCAAAGGTGCGTTCGCCGACTGCAACGCTTTGGGCACTGCCCAGCGATAGGCTGTTGGCCACCTCTGCCGGCAGGCCAATGCGGGCTTCGGTAGCCCCGCCTTCGGTGAGTTGCAGCACGGTCTGGCCGCCGCTGACCACCACGCCTTCATCCACCAGGCGATCGCTCACACGTCCGGCAAAGGGCGCGGTGATCACCGCCTTCGAGATGTCTATGTCGATGGCTTCAATGCTGGCCTCTAGCTGGCGCACGCGGGCGACCTGGGCCGCAATCAGCTCCGGGCGAGTGCCGGCCAGCAGCTCATCTAGCTCGCTCTGGGCCTGGGCTAGGCGGTTCTCCAGGGCCCCCGTGCCAAAGGTTTGCTGATCCAACTCTTCGCGAGAAATGGCTCCGCGTTGGTAGAGCTCGCTGCGGCGATCGCGCTGGGTAGCAGACAGCGCCACCTGCTGCTCCAGATCGCCCACGGCGGCCTGGGCCGCAGCGATCGACTGCTGGCGGGGGCCATTCTGCAATTCGGTCAGGGTGGCGACGGCCTGGTCGCGCTGGGCCACCAGCTGCTGGCGCTGGGCGGTCAAACTACGGGTGTCGAGGCGGGCCAGGGGCTGCCCGACCGAGACGCGATCGCCCTCTTTCACCAGCAACGCCACCACGGTACCGCCCTGCTCAAACCCCAGGGCGCTGCTGCGCTGGGCCACAATTTCACCCGTGTACTGCCGCTCTACGGTGTAGGCATCCACTGGTGTGAGGGTCATAACCTCCACGGGCAGCGCCGCCGCCATCGCTGGCGCAGCGGCGGGCTGGTTTAACTGGCGCATTCCTACGGCGATCGCTAGGGGAAGCGTGGCCAGGGGCACCAGCCACCAGCGCCGCAGCCGCAGTCGCCAGCGGCGGGGCTTGGTCAGGTCTTTATCGGCCTGGACTGTCGGTTCGGCTGGCAGTGTCTTGGTCGGCAACAGGTTTGCAGAAGCGGGAGCGTCGGTCATGACGGCACCTTTGACAAGGGAAGGAATAGAAGAAGCTCGGAACCAGCTCAGCGCCCTAGGCAACAAAGCACTGTGCAATTATTAGGTATTCAACAAGTAGATATGCAATTTGTTGAGTACCATGCCCAAAGGGTATACTCAAATAGTTGAGTATGTCAACAGCACTCCCTCAAACGACCCTGTTTCGCTACCTATGGCCCTGTCCCACACGATTTTGGCGGTTCTGTCACAGCAGCCCTACAGCGGCTACGACATCAGCAAGCGTTTTGAAGAAAGCGTGAGCTGCTACTGGCAGGCCAGCCAGCAGCAGATTTACCGCGAGCTGGGCAAAATGGAGCAGCAGGGCTGGGTCACCCACCAGACCGTGCCCCAGGCGGGCAAGCCCGACAAAAAGATCTACAGCATCACTGCGGCAGGCACAGGCGAACTCACCCGCTGGTACGCCGAGCCCACCGAGCCCACCCCCATTCGCGAAGATCTGTTGGTCAAGGTGTTGGCCGGCCCCTACGTGCCCGACGGGCTGCTGGTGCAAGAACTGCACCGCCGCCGCCAGCTGCACTGCGAAAGGTTGGCCAACTATCAGGCCATGAAAGCGGTGTATGACGCGATCGCCCATCCTCCCAAAATCGAGCAGTTTCGCTACCTGACCCTGCGCCGGGGCATGCGCTACGAGCAAGACTGGATCGAATGGTGCGACGAAGTGCTGGACTTTTTAAAGCAAGACAG
>DASQNN010000120.1:0-7365 GCA_035644955.1 Nodosilinea sp.
GGGCAGCAGGGCGATCGCATTCCCCAGCAGCTGATTCACTCCCCCGGCGGTATTGTGGGGAGCAAAGCCCACGTCCTGGCTGGTGGCCCCCAGCACAATGCGGCCGTCGCGGCGGGGCACGATGTAGATATCTTCGCCAAATAGCACCCGCTGCAGGGGCAGGGGCGTGCCATAGCCCGGCGGCACCCGCAGACTGGCCATTTCGCCCTTTTTGGGAAATACCGGCAGGGGCAGCAGCTCGTGGGCCCAGGCTCCGCTGGCCACCACGATGTGGTCGGCGCTAAAGTCGCCCGCCGCTGCGGTGCAGACTCGCTCCACCCGGCCCTGGCACTGCTGCAGGGCGATCGCCCCAGTGCCCTCATGGAGGGTAACGCCTAGATCAATCACTGCCTGCCGCAGGGCCTGCACCAGCAGCCGGTTGTCTACCTGGCCCTCGTTGGGATACCAGTAGGCCCCCTGCACCAAGTCGCTGAGGCCGGGTTGGTAGTAGCCCAGGGCGGCTGCGCTCAGCCATTCTCCGGTGGAACTATCGGGAAGACTCTCGGGAGCGGTGCGGCGCGGCGCTAAAATGCCGCAGGGCCAGTAGCTCACCGACTGCCCAGTTAGCGCTTCGAGCTTGCTAACCCAGCTGGGATAGAGGCTTAGACTGGCGAGGCACAGCTCTCCCATGGGTCCAGGGGGTATGCCCTCGGCCTGGGGGGCCAGCATGCCAGCGGCGGCGTGGCTGGCGGCCTGGGCAAAATCGCGGCTCAGCACGGTAACGGTGGCGCCCTGCTGCCGCAGCTCCAGCGCGATCGCCAGGCCAATGACACCGCCGCCCACTACTAGGACGTCGCTTCCCTGATTTACCATGCCGTTCAACTCAAGTGCTCACTGCCATTTTAGGCTACCTGAGGCTGCGACGGTCGAAGAGCGCTCCCGAAGGAAGCACCGCTGAGCCGCTACCACAGGGCAGGAATGGAATCTAAATCGGGATCGGACCCTGGACGCTGGACGGCGTCGGGCTGCACAAGGTTAGGTTGAATGGGGGCAACATCGCCCGTAGCGGCGGGGTAGGTGGTCGCCCCGCCGGTGCGGGGAATGACGTTGCCGGCTCCCGGCTGGCCGGTGCCATTGGTGCCCGTATTATTGGGAGAAATCTCAGCCCGACCACCGGGGGGCATGGTGCCATTTCCCTGGGTGCCAAAAGCCGCATCGCCTGTTGCCGCAGTACCGCCAGCGCCCACCTCGCTCTGGCGCTGCACCAGTCGCCCGGCCTGCTCTAGGGGCAGGGCACCGAGATTGTTGCCGCCCTGGGGCTGGCCCGTTGTGTTGCCCTGGCTGGTCAGCTGGGGCTCCTGGGAGCGATCGGCCATCAGCCGATTCAACCCTCCCGTCAGGATCAACGCCAAAGCTGCCAGAAAGCCGCCGATAATAAAGCGATTCATGGCTTTCCTCACCCATATCTAGGTCTTATCATCGCGTAGATTGCCCCAGTTGAGGCAGGGGTAGCAGCTTTAGGGCGCTGTTTTGCCCCCGATCTATCCCTAGATCTATCCTCCGGCTGACCTAGGCAGGCTGAATAATAACGACTTCGAGCTCTAGATCGTTGTAGTCGTCGAGGGATTCGTGATCTTCAAAGCCAATTTCGTAGCGGTTGCCGTTGGTGTAGCGGGTGCGTCTGACCCTAGTGCCAAAGGCATCGCGCCAGGGGCTGTTGGCGGTCAGGCGGTTGTCGCCGTCAAAATAGTAGGTAAAAACGCCCGCCTCGCGCGGCAGAAGGAACCAGCGGGTGGGGTTATTGGTTGTAATTTCCTGCCGCCGCTCCGACTCGGGGGGCAGCTGGTTGATGGGGCGGGGGCCAGCGTTCTCCTGGTACACCCGCAGGCGCTGACGAAACAGAGCATCGCCACCAGAGACGCGGTACCACACCTGGTGGGGAGTAGCGGTGTTGGTGGTATACACCGAGTAGGCGGTGGCCGATGGCATGGTCACGACTTCGTACTCGCGCACCAGGCTGCCTAAGGGTGGGCTGCCGCCCGCCGCCTGCTGAGCCGGAGCGCGCAACCCCAGGGGCAGCGCCAACAACATCGCTACCCCCACCGCCACCAAAAAACCGTAGACTATGCCGCGCCGTTTCATGCTCTGAGCCGCCAGGAGAGAGATTTGCCCAAAGAATAACGCAGTTTTTCGGTTTGGAACGCCAAAAAGGGCTAATAACGTAGTGTAGACCGATTAAAACCTCAGTGAAGTCTTGGTAAATCATGCCTGTTTTTTGATCTGGCCGGGGGCTAACGACTTAAATAAGGTAAACGAGGCAGCTACGCGCAACGCGGGTACCCTCTAGCTATGGGTTGTACCGCTGTTTCAGGCGTTGAAAAGCGGTGGGCTAGAGCCTAGCAAGTCGATGCTGGCTGTGACGACGGCGAGCCCTAAAAAGTAGCAAAACCAAAGCTGATCATGAAAAACCTCAATCGCGCCAAAAACTCGGTGCCAGTATCTTTAGCCCATCAGCACAATCTGGCCCAGCGGATGGACGAATTGGAAAGCAGGCGCAAACAGGTGGATGAGCTTTGGTACAAGCTTGAAGCGGCTGATGTTGAATTGAAAAACCAGCAGCAAGCGGCTGAAAAAGCTTCTGCAAAGGCTATCAAGCATAAACAAGAAAATGAGAACCTGCTGCAGCGGCTGATGAATGCGATTAAGTCGCGCAACTCGATGCGGGGGCGGTTGGGCAATATGACCATGCAGCGCAACCGGGCTATTCGCCAGGTAGAGACGCTAACCGACCAAAACCGCGAGGTTATGGAGCAGCTCAAATTCACCACCGATAAGCTGGGGGAAGCTTACCAGCAGGTCGGCGCGCTGCAAATCGAATACGACCAGGATATGACGGAGTTAGCCCAGGCCTACGAGGCGGTTAGCCTGGAGCAACGAGCTAATTTCCCAGAGCCGCTGCGTACCCTGCTGGAGCAGCTAGAGCAGGACTACACCGGAGTTGGGTCATGAGAAAGCGGTCTGAACGGCAGCAAGATTTTGAAGCGATTAAGCAGGACCTCTTTACCGCCGGAGTCGCGACAGTGAAAGCAGCGCAGGCCCAAAAGAACATGTATATGACCAGCCTGGAAGCGTTATCGGAAGCCTACGAAGGCGCAGGCGCTAATCTGCTAGAAGCCGGGGAAGAACCGGAGGCAGACTTGGCTTCCCTCCTAGATACGCTTTTGACCCAGCGCCAAACCGCTTTGACCAACCAGGATTTCACCACCGACAAGCTGGGGGAGGCTTACCAGCAGGTCGGCGCGCTACAAACCGAATACGACCAGGATATGACGGAGCTAGCTCAAGCCTATCAGACGGTCAGCCTGGAGCAACGGGCTAATTTTCCAGAGCCGTTGCGTACCCTGCTGGAGCAGCTAGAGCAGGACTACACCGGAGTTGAGTCATGAGAAAGCGGTCTGAGCGGCAGCAAGAGTTTGAAGCGATCAAGCAGAACCTTTTTGCTGCCGGAGTAGCGACGGTGAAAGCAGCGCAGGCCCAAGAGAACATGTATATGACCACCCTGGAAGCGTTATCGGAAGCCTACGAAGGCACAGGCGCTAATCTGCTAGAAGCCGGGGAAGAACCGGAGGCAGACTTGGCTTCCCTCCTAGACACGCTTTTGACCCAGCGCCAAACAGCTTTGGCCCACCAGGACTATGATGCCTACGTAGAGACCGAGGAGAAGCTGCAACGGCTCGATGAATTAGCCGTGGCCCAACTGGAACGACAGGTGAGGCGGCTAGAGGCCCAGCAAAAACTAGTCGAGTTTGCAAGCAGTTCTCAGCCAACTACCGATCAAAAGGTTTGGACAGAGGCAGCTTTAAAAAAAGAGTATAAAACCCTCGCAGGTCTACGAAATGCCCTAGGCATTGGCGTTCGCAGTTGGAAAGAGGCGCTCGAGCAGGTGAATGGGCGTTCCTAGGGTGCGACATCGTCCTGCTCAACACAACTTTGAAGCAGGATGCCTATGCCACAAAACATGCGGAAATTTAGGCTAATCAGCTGATGAAGCTCTACACAAAATTTTGAACACTCCCGGCTTGCTGCTGAATCGCATCACGTGGCGGTTTGCAGCGCCTGGAGGTCAGACCCACAGATGGCGGGCAGGTACCGGGTAATTTTCTCAATCTCCCAGTGCCACCACTGAATTGCAAGTAGGGCTTCGATGGTGGCCTCGTCGAAGCGGTGGCGAATGATTTGGGCGGGGTTGCCGCCTACCACAGCGTAAGGGGGCACATCTTTGGTAACGACGGATTGGGCGGCAACTATTGCTCCGTCGCCCACCTGCACCCCGGGCATGAGGGTGGCCCCATAGCCAATCCACACATCGTTGCCGATGACGGTGTCGCCTTTGTGGGGCCACTGGTCGGGCATAGCGCTTTCCCAGCCCTGGCCAAACACGGGGAAGGGGTAGTTGGTAAACCAGTCGGTGCGGTGGTTGCCGCCATTCATAATGAATTTGACGTCGGAGGCGATCGCGCAAAACTTGCCGATGATCAGCTTGTCGCCAATGAAGTCGAAATGGTAGAGCACGTTGCGCTCGAAATTTTCAGGATGCTCAAAATCGTCGTAGTAGGTGTAGTCGCCGACGACGATGTTGGGGTTGGTGACGAGGGTGTTGAGAAACGCCGTCCGGGTGACGCCGGGGATGGGGTAGCGGGTGGTGGGGCTGGGGCCGTGGGGCATTGGGGGAGGTGAGGGAGTGGGGAGGTAAGGGGACCAGTGCTACTTTTCGCCCAAGAAAAGGCCGCTTTCGGAGCAGACACCGGCCAGGGGACGATCCCAAACGTCTTGGGGCAGGCTGGGCAGGCGGGCGTACTCAAACACAATACCCACGGTGGGAATGCTGTACCACGGGGGCTGGCTGAGCAGGCGATCGTAGTAGCCGCCGCCGTAGCCGAGGCGGTGGCCGCGCACATCACAGGCGACAGCGGGCACCAGAATGAGATCGACTAAGGACAGATCGACCTGGGGCGATCGCGGGTGGGGTTCGACAATGCCGTAGGCTCCTTTGCGCAGGGGCCAGCGGCTGCCGGCCGACCAGTAGTGCCACTGCAGCTGTTTTTTGTCGACGCAGCGGGGCAGCCCCCAGTGGGGATGGTGCTGGGTCAGGGGGCTGAGGTCGGGCTCTTGGCGAAAGCTGGTGTAGGCCAAGATGATGCGGCACTGGCGAAAGTAGCTCCAGTTGAGCAGGTGGGCACAGATGCGATCGCTCTTTTGTCGCCACACCTGGGGGGGAATGCTCTGGCGGGCGCTGATCAGGCGACGGCGCAGGTCAGATTTGGCCTGTTGGTTGAGCTCAGAAGGAGAAGGTTGAATCACAGGGAAAGAAAACGGTCACATGGATAGCCGACAGCGGCGCTAGAAGTAAATCAGCAGGTTTAAGCCTGGAATGGTGCGCGAGAGCGTCCACAGGAGCAGTGCTGTGTAGAGCAGACCCAGTCCCCATTGATACCACACGAGGGCCGTAATCAGCCCCGGCACCTGCTGGTCTCGTAATCGAATGTCATTGAAGCCAAACTTGAGCCAGTTGTTGAGACTAAAGTCTAGGTAATTTAACCAGTTCCAGCGGCGATCGAGCAGCAGGTAGGTGTAGCGATCGCGAAAAAACGGAAACTTCGGTATCACCGGTAGCCGCGCGATCAGTAGCCTGAGCTGGCGCATGCTGCCGTCTTCGACAAAATAGCTCTCGGCCATCAGGTCGTGGTAGCGGCCCCGCTTAAGCAGCAACCCAATCAGCACGGCGGGCACCGGCACCAGCAGCACAAACAAAAACCCCAGGGTGAGCAGCGGATAGTCGGCGGCGCGCAGCAGGGCATTGAGCCCTAGCCCCAGCAGCAGGCTGCTGCCCCCCACCAGCCACAGCCCCTCTGCCAGCGGCGGCAGAATTGGGGTGGCGCGGCGACGGCGGTAGCGATCGACCAGCCAAAACATCAGCGCAAAGGTGGGAATCGCCACCAGCCCCAGGCCAAAGGTGAGGCCAAAGCTGGTGCCGTAGCGGCTCAGCACCACCAGCCCCCCCAGCCACAGCCAGCGCAGGGCCAACGCCAGCCGCCGAGTAATAGGAAACGTGTCGCGGGCAAAGATGCGATCGCGCACTTTCAAATACGCCGCCAGGTCAACCCCCGGCACGCTCAACACCCCCTCAGTGCCGATAAAAATCTGGCGCTGGCGCTGCTCTACCACCGCTGCCGCCTGGGCCTCGGTAAAGCCGGCCCGCACCAGGGCGGGCACCGAGGCGGTGTTGATGTTGGTGCCCAGCAGCCGCTGCTGCCAGCTTTTCAGCCGCAGGCGCTCGGCGGTGTAGGCAATGTAGTTGGCGTCGCTAATTTGCTCCAGGCGGCGAAAGTTGCGCTCCAGGTTGCGCAGCAGGGTTTCGTTGCCCGCCAGCTGCGGCACCGAAAACACCCGGCCAATTTTGCCGGGGGTGCCCAAAATCTGGGTTTGCTCCAGGCTAAACTCCATACCCGCCACGTTCAGGTAGGCCGAGGGCGGAAACAGGGCATCGCCCAGGTCAACTTCGCTGCCGAGCATGGCGTTGCGCAGGTTGATCGGCTCGCCAAACCGGGCCTGGCGCAGCACCAGGGGCGCGTCAAAGCGGGCATCGGTAAAAAACAGCGCCTTCGCAAAGTAGCTGCGCACAAAAAAGGCCGACCCCAGCCAAACCGTGCGGGCAAAGTCGGCTACTCCCTGCCACTGCACCCGGCTAAAGTTGAGGTCGCCGGCCAGCACCGCCCGGCTAAAGTTGGCGTCGGCTTTAAACTCGGCTCCCTGAAAGCTGGCCCCGGCCCGAAACTGGCTCTGGTCAAACCGGGTGGCCTCAAAAAACAGGCTGCCCTTGGCCTGCACCCCCTGGCGAAAGTCAGCCGCCGACAGGTTTACTGCTCGATTAAAGCGCGCCCCCGCCACCGCTAGCCCCTGGTCAAACACTGCCCCGCTGGCCAGCACTCGGCCCA
Source organism: Nodosilinea sp. (assembly GCA_035644955.1). GTDB lineage: Bacteria > Cyanobacteriota > Cyanobacteriia > Phormidesmidales > Phormidesmidaceae > Nodosilinea. The sequence goes on from DASQNN010000120.1 coordinate 6,975, forward strand.
AAAAAAAGGTGTCGCCCCCCAGCACCTGGCCGTTAAAGCGAGTCTGCACCGCCACCAGCGGCGCTTTGAAGAGGTAAATCTGCTGACTGCTGCCCTGGCCCTGAATCAGCAGCGACTGCGACAGCCGACTGAGCTGGAGCAGGCGCTGGCGATCGCGCTTGAGCTGAACCCGCCCGGCCTCGCTCAGCAGGGGCGAGAGGGTGTCGCCGTAGAGGGGTTCTCGCTGGCTCAGCCGCTGCAGGTCGAGATCGCCCTGAACAATGGCATAGCTCAGGTCTAGGGCCGGAGCCGTAGCGGGCTTCTGCAGACCGCTGCTCAGCAGCCGGTAAAAGCTGTCGGTGAGAGGACTGTCGGGGCGCAGGTCAATGGTGTAGCTGCGCAGGTCAATGGT
>DASQNN010000121.1:0-5838 GCA_035644955.1 Nodosilinea sp.
GCCAGCCGGTCAACCCAGGCCGCATGATCGAGGGAAAACACCTGTTGATGCAGCGGAGGGGAAGCTGTATAAGACATGAAAAGGAGTACTGTACCTGCTGAGCAAACAGGGCAACCCTACTCGCTCTGCCCCTGAAACGCACCTCTCCACGGGCAGAACTGTATCCATCGCCCCACCGGTTAGAACGACGTGAGGACCGATTTTGGGAGCGTTGTGAGCCCGCTGTGCCAGTTGATGCTGTCAAATGGCCGTTACCTTGGGCTAGGTGCTCAGCGCGATCGTTCACCTAAAGCCAGCCCTTGAGCCAGTAAATGCCAATCCCCAGGTATTCCTTCAGCGCCCGGGTGAAGTAGTGCAGGTTCTCGGTTTGGGGCATCAGACTCAGAACCCGGCCCTGCCAGGTGCGTTGGCCTGGGTCTTGGGGGTCGCGAGCCACATGAAAATCGGTCGGGGCTGGAATGGCCTCAAACCCCTGCTTTCTGAAGATCGCCAGCGACCTGGGCATGTGCATCGCTGAGGTGACCAGCAGAATGCGTTCAATGCCACGATCGGTTAGTAGAACCTGCGTGTAGGCAGCATTTTCGAAGGTGTTGAGCGAGTCGGGCTCAATGACTATGGCGCTGGTAGGTACCCCCAGGGCCTCGGCCAGTTCGGCCATATCCTCCGCTTCAGAACGGCTTTGGCCCTGGCCCCAGGTAATGCGTCCGCCGCTAAACACCACCAGCGGCGCTTTGCCCGACAGGTAGAGCTGCGCCCCGTGTAGCACGCGATCGCCCTCCTCGGCCACATCAATCCACGGCCGAGGTGGAAACTGAGGCTTGATCGATCCCCCCAGCACCACGATCGCCTCCGCCTCCGGCAAATTCAGTGAGTTTGGGTAGCGCCACTCCAGCGATCGGATCACCTCTGTTGCCACCCAGTTATTGCTGCTCACCAGCAACAGCCCCAGCGCCAGCGCGATCGCCCCCGCCGCCCACCGAGGCCGCCGCTTGAGGCAGATCAACGCCACCACCAGCAGCACACAGGCCAACCCCAGCGGATACAGCAGCAACGGCAGCAGCTTCGACAAAAATAAAAACATCTACCTACCCATCCACCCATCCACCCATCCACTCATCCACCCTCCCCCTCCCTCCCCAATAGCTCCCGCATCTCCTCCAGCAAACTTTCCTGCTCTGTTTGCAGGGTTTCTAAGCGAGCCATAATTTCGCCCACGCGATCGCTCCCCTCCAGCGATGCCGAGGGCTTGGTCCACCGCCGCACCAGTAGCCCCGCCGTGGCGCCAAAAATCCAGCCGCTGAGCCGAAAGGGCAGCTTTACCAGAGACAGCCAAAAGCCCTCGGTCAACCGGGCGATCGCGCTCCACAGCCCCGCAAACAGCAGCAGCACTACCCCTGCCAACGCCAGCGCCCACAGCGGGTGCCCCACTAGCCAGCTCATCCACGGATGTTCCGCCAGCCAGCCCTGCACCGGTCTCAGCAGCGCCGACTGCAACCCATCAGTCCAGGAATTGGTAAACGTATCCGTCAACATTCCCATCGCCGTGCCCGCCTATCTATCCACTCATCTACCCCTTCACTCATCTACCCCTTCACTTACCCTAGGGCGCCGGAGCCGTCGGCGGCGCAGTGGGCGGTGCTGGCGGTTGGGGAGGGCGACTGGCCAGCCACCACCAGCCCAACAGTCCCACCAGCAGCGCCGAGCCCGACACCGCCAGCACCCAGCGGGGAATCCCCCGCGGCGGTTTGGGCGCTGCCGTAGGCGAAACAAACTCGTCCTGGGGTGAGCTTTCGCCGTAGAGTTTGGCCCCGGCGGGGGGCACCCTCTCCTGCTGCGCGCCCACGGTGCTTTCCTGCTCGGCCTGTGCCGAGGGTTGGACTAGCAGCTTGTGCTGCATTAGCACCACGGCGGTGTTGTCGTGGCCATTTTTTTGGTTGGCCAGCTCAATCCAGGAGGCTACCGCTGAGTCGAGGGTGACAATGTCTTTAATAATTAAGCCGATGTAGTTGGCCCAGGCATCTTCGATGCGGTAGTTGTCGCTGAGGCCATCGGAGCACAGCAGCAAAATGCCTGTCTCGTCAAAAATAAACCGCTGAATGTGGGGAGTCAGGTGGTCGCCGCCGCGGGTGCCCAGGGCCTGGGTCAAGGCGCCAGCATCGCTGCGCTCCCGAGCCTGGGGCCAGGTTTGACGGCCAGCGATTACCTCCCGTCCGGCAATGTCGTCATCCACGGTGAGCAGATTGCAGTAGTCGGGGGTAATCCAGTAGGCGCGGCTGTCGCCCACGTGAGCCAGGTACACTTCGTTGACGCGCTCCCAGCCCTGGTCGGTCTGCACCCGCTGGGGAATGACCACCGCCATCACCAGGGTAGTGCCCATGCGCTGGCGACCGACCCGGCCCCGGTTGTCGTTTTGAAAGCTAATTAACTCGTTGACGATGCGAATGACCGCCTCTAGCTGCTGAATAATTACCTCGGGCGGCAGCACCCGCAGCTCGTTTTGGGTTTCGGCCAGCAGCGCCTGGAGCTGAATTTGCAGCGACTGCACCGCCAGCTGACTGGCCACTTCGCCGCTATCGTGACCACCGACGCCGTCGCAGACGATCGCAACTTGCATACCGGCAGCCTCGACCGGGGCACCCTGGGGCCAGCAGGCGTCTTCGTTGCGGGGCTGGGTCGGCCCCTGGGCGGTGGCGCCGGCCAGGGCAATGCGGGTCGGAACCGTAGCCGCCTGGCGCAGCAAAATCTGGTTGAGTTCAAGGGATAGGGTGCTGGGGTCGAGGTTGCCCGCGTCGATGTGGTTGACCAGCAATCGCAGCGGTTCCGAGACCGACAGATGCAGGGGCGAGAGCAGCGATCGCCACAGCTCCGCCAAATCCTCTAGAGTTGGGGGTTCTCCGTCGGGCACCAGCTCCAGCAGCCGCAGCCGCCAGCCATCCACCCGCAGGTTGGCGGGGGCCAACAGGCTCCTGGCCAGCCCCAGTTCGCCCAGCTTGCCCCAGAGGTCCCACAGCTGCCACAGCCAGTTGGCCTGGCGCAGGGGCGGCGCGCTAAACAACCCCGCCTCTAGCTCCGGCAGCAGCGCCCCCGCCTGGGGATGGATGGGAGCATTGTCTAGCAGCAAAATGGGGGATGCCCCGGTGCGCTCTAGCACGCCGTAGAGCCCAGGCACATGCAGTTGGTGGGGGTGAGCCCGCAGGTAGGGCATTGCCTCAGTCGGAAAGGTATCGGGGGCGCTGGGGCGCTGGTCGGGCTGGGTATCGAGCCAGATGTACGGCGCCACTACCCGGTAGCGCTGGCCCACCAGCTCGTCTACCGGCAGGGTTTCAAGGTCTGTTCCTACGACCCACAGGTAGGGCTTGTAGCGAGAGGGTCGGCGTTCAACACGGTTCATAGGGCGATCGGCACACTTCAACGCCAGGAATCTCTTAAAACAAAGTAATCAAGCCCCCAAAAGGCTTGACCCTAAAGATAGATTAATCCTATGAGGATAGCGAAACTTTCTAACGGGCAATCTAGGCTCGGGCCTGCCCGATTCGACCTAGCCTTGCTCTAGCGCCTCTGTGTTTCTATCGGGCTCTCTATCGGGTTGCTATGAACTATCCCCTGTTTTGGGCCATTTTGGGAGCCATATTCTGCCTCATGGAGCTATTTCTACCCACGGGTTTTGTGGAATCCACCCTGGGTCTGAGCGCCTTTGTTGTGGCTGTGATTGCTTTGGGGGTGCCCTCTTTTACCCTCCAGCTTGTGGTGTGGGTAGCGCTGTCTTTGGTGTTTATTTTCCTGCTGCAGCGGTTTGTACCCAAGCGAACCCCCTACATTCTGCAGGAGTCCACCGAGGCGCGCACCCTAACCGCCATTTCACCTGGCCAAACGGGGCGGGTAATCTACGAAGGTAACTCGTGGCAGGCCCGCTGTGACGACGAAACCATTACCATCGGTGCCGATCAGCCGGTGGTGGTGGTCAGCCGCAGGGGCAACACCCTGTACGTACTGCCCGAAAGCGCGCTGAGGGCATAGGCCGGTCAGCCTCACCCCACACCGATACAACCACTACCGCAAACTTTACGCAAACCCTTTGAGGACTTACACCTATGGGCGGCCTTTTTAGTTTTCTGATTGTGCTGATTTTTGGCGGATCGATCGCCGCTAGCTCTGTCAAAATCATCAACCAGAGCGATGAGGCCCTGGTCGAAACCCTGGGCAAATACAACGGCAAAAAACTCACCCCTGGGCTCAATTTCCTGGTGCCCTTTCTCGACAAGGTGGTGTTCAAGCAGACCATTCGCGAGCGGGTGCTGGATATTCCGCCCCAGCAGTGCATTACCCGCGATAACGTGTCTATCACCGTAGATGCCGTCGTGTACTGGCGCATTGTCGACATGGAAAAGGCCTACTACAAGGTTGAAAACCTCCAGTCGGCCATGGTCAACCTGGTGCTCACCCAAATTCGCTCTGAGATGGGTCAGCTAGAGCTAGACCAAACCTTCACCGCCCGCTCCGAAATTAACGAGCTGCTGCTGCGCGAGCTCGATATCTCCACCGACCCCTGGGGCGTGAAGGTGACCCGGGTAGAGCTGCGCGACATCGTGCCCTCCAAGGCCGTACAAGACTCCATGGAGCTACAAATGGCCGCCGAGCGCAAAAAGCGGGCGGCGGTGCTGACCTCCGAAGGCGAGCGCGAGTCGGCGGTAAACTCGGCCAAGGGCCGGGCCGAGTCGGCGGTGCTAGATGCCGAAGCCCGACAAAAAGCGGCGATTTTAGATGCCGAAGCCCAGCAAAAAGCCATTGTGCTGCGGGCCCAGGCTCTCCGCCAAGAGCAGCTGCTACAGGCCCAGGGTGCCGCCGAAGCCATGCAGGTAATCGCCAAAACCCTCGACACCGACCCCGGCACCCGGGAAGCGCTGCAATTTATCATTGCCCAGCGCTATATGGAAATGGGGCTAAAAATTGGCAGCAGCGACAGCAGCAAGGTGATGTTCATGGACCCCCGCAGCATTCCCGCCACCCTGGAGGGCATGCGGGCGATCGTAGGCGACGGGCAGCTCTAGGCTAGGTTCTGCTGCGCGGGTAGTTTGGCTACATAAATCGCTCTCATCTTAGCCCTCGCCCAAGGGACAAGGGGACAGGATCTTCGGTTCCCTTCTCTTGGGGGAGAAGGGCTGGGGATGGGGTCGCTCGGGTCGGTTCATCCCAGAATTCAGCCATGCCAATCGCCCTAAAGAATCTGCTGGCTGTGGAGAAAAAAGTACACTAGCCGAACCAGACTGAGGCCAATAAACGACAGCAAAATAACGGTTATAGAGAGATTGACAATAGTTCGAACAGCTTGCATGGGCCTAGTAAAGCGCTATGGTTGATCAGTATTCTCCCCTGGAGAGGGAAGCTGAGGGGCAAATGCTCATGAATCGTCGCAACTTTTTGGCGGGTGCTGGTGGCATGACCCTCGCGGCACTGCTGGGGGGGTGCCAGCGATCGCCAGAGGCTAGCCTCCGGTTAGCTATGCTGACAAATTCGGTGCCGGCTCAGCTGCTCAGAGCATTTCAGCAACGGCCCGATCAGGGCGGTAGCATTGCCGTCACTCCCCAAGAGTCGCTGGTGGGGCTGTACGGTTTGCTCCAGCGCTGGCACAGTCAGCGTCAGCGTGAAGGCGCAACGCCGGCAGTGGCGGACTGGGTGAGTCTATCCGACTACTGGTTGGCCCCCGCCATTCGTCAGCAGCTTGTGCAGCCGGTAGATGTGTCGCCCCTAACTCACTGGGACGAGCTGGCCCCGGTTTGGCCAGAGCTGGTGCGCCGCAATGCTGAGGGCATCCCTAGCGCCGACGGTAGCCTCTGGGCC
>DASQNN010000122.1:0-8408 GCA_035644955.1 Nodosilinea sp.
GAGCAGGCCCGCCACTTTCTAGAAAAAAGGTATTCAACCTAACACTTCTGCTCCAAAGCAGCGGTTTTGTGTGAAAACGCGCAACATTCTCACCGCCATTTCCGGTGGTTGAAGATACTCTAATAGGTGTTAGTGCTGAACTAGTCATGGGTAAGTGCTAGCCTGACCCTGGTCTGTTGGAGCACCATGCAGTCTTACCAAGAGCAAGAGGTGTCGCTACATCGGCTTCTTCAGCTCAGTGTGGCAACTCCAGATTACATACAAGTCAAGCCCAAGGGCTTTAGGGCAATTCTGCAATCGACCGTAGAATTTCTCGAAGCCCACGATATTCAGGCGGACCTGCTGGTGAAGCTGCCCGTCGGCGAGGCCTGGAACGAAGATGTGCTGCGCTATGGCCAGGGGTTGGTGCCGCCTCACCGGGTGCTGCGATTTGTGCGCGTTGACTCAGGCCCACTGCCGCTGCCCCACGGGGCGGCGGACGTAGTCTTGCCCCTCAGTGCTGGCCCTACCTGGCGCGGCGACTACTTTGTCGTAGTGCAGTCGGAGACCTTCGCCGCCATGGTGGTGGCCCACCGGTTACAGCCGCTGTCGGCCAAGTCCCTTGGCGATAGCCCAAAAGCTCAGGAGAGCCAGCGCCCCCCAGAGACTGACGATGACGATGAGCCCTTTCCCGCCCTGGAGGAGGTGAATGCGGCTCGCTCATCGTACCTGTCGGTGTGCTGCTCGGTGAACCCCGACCTGGTGGCTACGGTGGTCAGCGCCATTGGCCACCAGATTCACCCGGGGATGGTGGCCGATGCCGATATCGACTTGGCCACGCTGACCCAGCAGTGGGCTCAGCTGAGATCAGCCCAGACCATCACCCCCTCCTACCTGGCCCTGGTCGATCGCTGGCTCAACTGGCAGCTAAAGCGCCAGGAACACCTGCGCCAGTCGGCCTCGACCTACCGCCGCCAGGCGCTGGGCATGTCGAGTCTGTCCAGCCAAAACGAGGTGCTGCTCAATACCCTGCGCCTCAAAGCCGACTTTCTCAACACCGTGGGCCAAGAACTGCGCACCCCCCTCACCACCATTAAAACCGCCCTCACCCTGCTCGACTCGCCCCACCTCAAGCCCCCCCAGCGGCTGCGCTACATGCAGATGATTAGCCATGAGTGCGATCGCCAGAGCGCGCTGATCAGCGGCGTACTCAACCTGCTGCAAATGGAAACCAGCGTTGGCCAAACCCAGCTCGCCCCCCTCAACCTGGCCGAGGTGGTGCCTTCGGTGGTGAGTACCTACCAGCCCCTGGCGGCCGAAAAAGGCATTATGCTGGCCTACACCATTCCGAGGCAGCTGCCAGCGGTCAGCTGTCCCGATAGCTGGCTGCGGCAGGTTGTCATTCACTTGCTCAACAACAGCCTTAAATACACCGCCGACGGTGGCCGGGTGTGGGTCACGGCCCGCAGCACCCCAGACTCCGTCGAAATCGAAGTGCGCGATACCGGCATCGGTATCTCTACGGGCGACCTGCCCCGCATTTTTGAGCACTTTTTTCGGGGTCGCAACCTGCCCCCCAACGAGACCGAAGGGGCTGGGCTAGGGCTGTCGATTGTGCAGCAGCTGCTGCTGTACTGCGGTGGCACAGTGGTAGCCCGCAGCCAGCCCGAGGAAGGCACCACCATCGTGGTGCAGCTACCGCTTCACCGAGGGTAACCCCGGCCGTTAAAATGGTTGGTTTAGACGGCGAACGTTGCCTTGGCGTTACCTGAATCTACCGCCCCAGCCGGTTACCCTGACGACAGGCTTGGCCCCATCTACGCCCTGCTTGCCTACAGCACCTGGGGGCTGTTGCCCATCTATTGGAAGTTTTTTGGCGCCACCCCGGCCGTGGAAGTGCTCAGCCACCGCATGATTTGGTCGGCGGTGTTTCTCTGCGGCATTTTGGTGGTGCAGCGGCGGCTAAGCGATCTGCTGGCGCTGCTGCGATCGCCCCGCCGGGTGCTGGTGCTGCTGCTGACCGCTAGCCTGCTGAGCTTTAACTGGGGGCTGTACATCTACGGGGTAAACAGCGATCGCGTCGTTGAGGCTAGCCTGGGCTACTACATCAACCCGCTCGTCACGGTGCTGCTGGGGTTTGTGTTTCTCAAAGAGCGCTTATACCGGGGGCAGCAGGTGGCGGTGGCCCTGGCGGTGGTGGGGGTGGGCTACTTTGTCTGGCAGCTGGGCACTGTACCGTGGATCGCCTTGGCCCTGGCGATTTCCTTTGCGTTTTATGGTCTGCTGCGCAAAGTGGTGGCGGTGGCCCCCCTGGTGGGCCTGGCGGTCGAAACCCTGCTGATTACCCCGCTCACGCTGCTGTTTGTGGGCTGGTTGGGGGTCATGGGGCAGGGCCGCTTTGGTGAGAGTTGGCCCATAACCCTGCTGTTTATTGGAGCCGGGGTGGCGACGTCGATGCCCCTGCTGTGGTTTAACAACGCGGCCAAGCGGCTCAAGCTAGCGACCCTGGGCTTTTTTCAATACCTGGCTCCCTCGCTGTCGCTGCTGCTGGGGGTGTTTGTGTACGGCGAGCCGTTTACCCCCGTGCATGTCGTTACCTTTGGCTGCATTTGGGCGGCACTGCTGCTGTACTCGGTCACAGCGCTGCGAGCGAGGCCGGGGACGGTTTAGTGAGCACCAGCTAGCTAGCGCCAGTTCTCGCGGCGCTGAAGGGGGTTCATAAACTCGTTTAGCCCCTCACCCAAAAGCGAAAGCCCCGTCACCATCAGCGTCAGGGCCAGGCCCGGAAACAGCGCCGTCCACCAGATTCCGGTGGGTAACGCATCCAGCGCCTGGCGAATGTCGGCTCCCCACTCGGGCACCTGCTCCGGCAGACCCAGGCCCAAAAACCCCAGCCCCCCCAGCACCAAAATGGCGTCGGCAGCGTTGAGGGTAAACAGCACCGGCACGCTCTGAATCACGTTGAGAAACAGGTAGCGGGTCAGCACCGTCCAGGTAGAGGCTCCCATGGCCTGGGCCGCTTCAATAAATAACTCGGTCTTGATGCTGACGGTGTGGTTGCGCACCACTCGGTAGTACTGGGGAATGTAGGCAATGCTGAGGGCGATCGCAGCATTCACCACCCCCCGACCTACCACAAAGGCCAGGGTGACCGAGAGCAACAGCCCCGGCAGGGTGTAGATCGTATCCATAAAAAACAGCAGGGCGCGATCGAGCCAGCCGCCCAGGTAGCCGCTAACCATGCCCAGGGGCACCCCGATCGCCACGCTCAGCAGGGTGGCCAGCAGCACCACCTGCCAGGCGGCGCGGGTGCCAAATAGGGTACGGGCAAACACGTCGTAGCCCTGGCGGGTGGTGCCAAACCAGTGGTCGCCGCCGGGGGGCTGGTGAATGGGGTTTTGCAGCGCGGTGGTGGGGTTGGCAATCCAGCCCCAGCTTTGCAGCAGCGGGGCCAGCAGGGCCACCAGCACAAAGGCCAGGGTAATGATCAGGCCCGCCCACATCAGCACCACAGAAACGTTGGCGGTAGACTTGGTGTCGGGGTTGCGCAGCAGGGGCAATCGCGGAGTGGTAGCCATAGCGCCGCCGTAAAGAACAGGCCCCCATTATGCCAGAGCCAGGGCTATGCCAGAGCCAGGGCAAGACCGGCCGCAGCGGGCGATCGCGCCGGGCATAATGAAATGAGTGAAACCGCAGCCTTCTGCCCAGCCCGGTAGGTCTAAAAACTCAGCGCTAAAGACTCTGGGACTGCCATCTACCTTGACCCCAAATTCTGGAAACTCCATGACCGCCACCAACAGCGCCCTTACCCTTCCCCCAGCGGACGTTCTATCGGCCGTTGCCTCAGGAGCGCGAATTGAGGGCAAGCAGGTCACCGCCGCTCTCCTGGCCGCCGAACAGCAGACCAAGCAGCAGCGACACCAGATTTCGACGGAGGCGCTGTTGGGCAACTGGCAGCTGCGGTTTACGGCCCCCAAAAAGCCCGCTCTAAAGGCAGGGCAGCCCACCAGCGGCGGTTTTTACGTGCCTGGTTTGGCGGTTGCGAGCATTAGCTTTAGCCGCGGCGACGACGACCAGTTGACCATTCAAAACCAGCTCCAGGTTGGCCCCACCCGGCTGCGGTTTACCGGGCCAGCCAAGGTTTTGCCGAAGAAAAACCTGCTGGCCTTCGACTTTGTGCGTCTTCAGATAATGGCGGGCAGCCTGACCGTTATCGATCGATCGCTGCGGAGTAAAGCCGCGAAGGCAGATGACTTTGCCGCTACTGGGGTGGGCAAGCTGCCATTTTTTGCCTTTTTTGCTGCCCAGGAAGGCTATATTGCCGCCCGGGGTCGCGGTGGTGGTCTGGCGCTATGGGTAAAGCGACCCTAGGGCGTGTCATCAATATTGGCTAAAGTCCTGATGACATCAGCATTGCCAAGCCCGACCCAACAAACAGGCTAGTGCAGCGTCAAACCTAAAAATTAGGGTTCGCGTAGGTTGGGTGCAACGAAGTGAAACCCAACAGCAGCAAGCCTTTGTTGGGTTCCGCTGGCGCTCCACCCAACCTACAAATTAAAGCTTGACAAAGCACTAGTCTGCCAAGCCAAAGATAATAGGTTGGTGAGGGTTCGGGGTTGCAGGTATAAGGTGAAAGGTTCACGGCAGGCCTGAAACCATGCACCATGAACCTTTTACCCAAGCCGTTAGAGCTGGTCACCATCAGCTTGGGTCAGGATTAGGTAAGGCTGGGCCCGTCTGCGATCGCCTAAAGGTACCCGCCCTGTCTCCGGGCACATACAGAAAAGGGGCAGGTTGTCCTACCCCTAGCGGAGATACGTCTTGAAGAAAAAGCGGAGAGACAAAGCGGAGTAAAAGCAGGGTTGGCTTAGGCCAGGGTCTCGGGGCAGTAGCCCAGACCCATTACAAACTGACGGCGAAAGGCTTCAATCTCTTCGCGATCGGGCCTGCCGTGGGAGACAATCGCCACCTGGTAGCGCCGCATGACGTCGATGGGCGACTGGCCAGTCTCTAGGCCCCAGAGCGCCATACGCACCCGAATACCAGGATCGTAGGCAATGCCCAACTCGTTCATGTAGGCCCGCAAATCTTCGGCATCGGGAACCCCAATGTTGTCATCCATCTTGACTCGAATGACCCATCCATCGATCTGATGAATCACCGTCATAAACTCTAGGGGCAATCTCGGGGTTCCCAGCAGGTGTTCGACCACACGAAGGGTCAAACTGGCGTTGGCGAGATAGTAGGTGTATTCCATCTTGGACCTTTAGACAGGTGCTACAGTTCTTATTGTCTTGGATGAGCCCTTAAGTTGTTAGGGTTAAGTCCCCCTACCCGACCTGGGTGTATCCCCCCAACCTGTTAGGCTATGCCCGATTGTCAAAGACTGACTCAAGCGGACACGTTCACCTCCGACGAGTATTCCCTGGCGGCCTATCAGTATTCTCTACCGCCAGAAAAAATTGCCCAAACCCCTGTCATACCAAGAGATTCGTCGCGTCTGCTGGTGGTTGATAGCCCCACTACCCACCTTCATCACCACTTCCGCGACCTGCCTACCCTGCTGCACCCTGGGGATTTGCTCGTCCTCAACGACACCCGGGTAATACCGGCTCGGCTACCGGGGTACAAACCCAGCGGTGCCCGGGTAGAGGTGTTTCTGCTTGAAGACCAGGGCAACAACCAGTGGTTGGCCCTGGTGCGTCCAGGCCGTCGCCTGAAGCCAGGGGCGACGGTGAACTTTGGCCCTAACCCCAATCAGCCCGACCTGGTGGCCCAGGTGCTGTCCACCGACCTCGACACCAATGGTCGGCTGCTGAAGTTTGAGCCCCAGGGAAGTGAGTCCCTATTTGCCCTGTTTGAGCGCCTGGGGGAAGTGCCCCTACCGCCCTATATCACCGACAGGGCGGTTTCCCCCGACCAGTACCAGACGGTCTATGCCGAAACCCCTGGGGCGGTGGCGGCTCCGACGGCGGGGCTGCACTTTACCCCAGAGCTGTTTGAGCGGCTGGAGGAAAGGGGGGTGGGGCGATCGCACATTACCCTCCACGTCGGCGTAGGCACCTTTCGCCCGGTGGAGGCCGACAACATTCTCGACCACAAAATGCACGGCGAATGGATTGATGTCTCGGCGGAAACCGTAGCGCAGATCAACGCCACCAAGGCCCGAGGCGGGCGAGTGATTGCTGTGGGAACGACGGTGGTGCGTGCTCTGGAGGGCGCGGCCCAGGGCGGCGAACTGCAACCCTACCAGGGCAAGGTCAATCTATTTATCTACCCTGGTTACCAGTACCGGGCGATCGATGGGTTGATTACCAACTTTCACCTGCCGGGGTCTAGCCTGCTGATGCTGGTCAGCGCCCTGGTGGGGCGAGAGCGCCTGCTGTCTCTCTACGCAACCGCTATTGAGCAAGACTATCGCTTTTATTCCTTTGGCGATGCCATGCTGATTTTGCCCGAGGCAACCGGAAGCATCGGGCTTTAGACAGCGGGCTAATGACCATTAGTTATTCACCGCGATCGCCCACACAGCAGAAGAATTGGTAAGGGGCAATACTGAGCAATGTCCGGCACTGCAAGTTTTCAGGCATAGATCAGCGACTTTGAAGTTGCGCCCTTGGCCAAGACGTTCTAATCGTGAATGGAGCCATCGGGCATGATTGCCCCGGTGAGAATGGTACCGGTGAGCTTGACCATAGTGCGGCCCCCGACGGCTACCTTGGCCCCGCTGAGGTCGGCCCCGCTGAGGTCGGCCCCGCTGAAGTCTGCCCCGATCAGATCGGCTTCGCGCAGGTTGGCGTGGCTGAGGTCGGCCTGCAGCAGGTTGGCGCGAAACAGCTTGGCCTTGCTGAGGTTGGCCCGGTTGAGATTGACCTTGTGCATAAAGGCATCGCTGAGGTCGGCCCCGCTGAGGTTGGCCTCGCTGAGGTTGCGGCCCCCAAAGTCTTTTTCGCGCAGGTTAGCCCCACTCATGTCGGTACCGCTGAGGTCGGGGCTTTGGCGCGAGCGGTGGGTGCTAGTCGCCCCGTTGCGAGTGTGGGCATTGTAGCTGTTGTAGGAGTCGTTAGCGGGTTTGCGGCTGGCTGAATCGTTGGCTGCCGTACTGCCGCTAGCCGCTTTGCTATCGGTGGAACTAGGCTGACTTTGGGCACTGGAGCTACTGCTAGCGCTGGTGGTTTTGTTGCTCCCTGCCCCAGCCGCTGCATCGCGCCGCTCGCGATAGCTTTGCGACTGGCCAGTGTCGGAGGATGTGGATCCACTGGTGTTGGTGCCGTCGTTGCTTTGACCAGGGCTACTGTTGCTTTGTCCAGTTCCGTAGTAGCTGCCGCCGTAGGTGCTGCGCTGGTAGCGGTAGTAACGATTGTGAGAGGCCGATCGCTGCTCATCGTCAGGGTCGTCGCTGGCACTTTGGGATTGGGCGCTACCGTAGCCTTTGTTGGTGTAGCCATTGCCGTAGGCTGAGCGATAGTCGCTGGTGCCGTAGCCTGCCGTGGAAGCCTTGTAGCCGCTGCTGGCGGTGCCGTAGCGACTGCTGGCCGAGCTGGTGCTGCTGCGACCATTGCGGCTGTGCGATCGCAGCAAATCTCGGGCGTGGTTTAGCGCCTTGATCTTGTCTTGGGCCTTTTGGTACAGCCGCTCGTTGTCTTGGGGCATGCGATCGGGATGCCAAACGAACACCAGATCTTTGTAAGCCTGGTTGATCTCCTCTAGGGAGGCACCAGGCTCTAGGTCTAGGATTCGATAGGCGTTGTCCAGCTCTCGCATGTAGGGACGATCTCGCGCTTGGGTGTTAAGGCCGGTGCTCAACTCATAACATTTTAGGCGGGTTCCCCCCGGAGCGTAAGGCCTGGGCCGCTATCTACTGGTTTGCTTAACGCCCTAAAGCGCAAATCGAGCCCAAATCCCTTGATTCTTCAAGAGAATTTGGGGGATCGGCGCAGCTTAATATACATACATTAAGTTCAGCGGGTCTGGCAGCACGGTCTGGGGCCGCTGGTTAGCAGAAAGGAGAGGGCAATGCGCGTACTGGTCATGGGTGGCACCCGATTTATTGGGGTGTATTTAACCAAGCTATTGATTGAGCAGGGCCACGAGGTGGTGCTGTTTAACCGGGGTAACCACCCCGCCCCCGTGGCGGGAGTGCCGACCATCGTGGGCGATCGCACCGACCCCAACAGCCTCAAAACCCAGCTGGCGGGCGAAAGCTTCGACGCCATCTTCGACAACAACGGGCGCGAGCTGAGCGACACCCAGCCCCTGGTAGAACTCTTTGGCGGCCAGCTCCAGCACTTTGTCTACGTCAGCTCCGCTGGGGTCTACCTCAAGTCTGACCAGATGCCCCATATTGAAGGCGATGCGGTGGATCCTAAAAGCCGCCACAAGGGCAAGTTTGAAACCGAAGCGTATTTGCAAGAGCAAGGAGTGCCCTT
>DASQNN010000123.1:0-1506 GCA_035644955.1 Nodosilinea sp.
CCCAGGATGTATTTAATAAAGCGGCGAATGTTGTCGTAGACCACGCGGCCCTCTTCGGTGGCGGCGACGATGGTGGCAAAGTTGTCGTCGAGCAGCACCATGTCGCTGGCCTCTTTGCTGACGTCGGTGCCGGTAATGCCCATGGCAATGCCAATGTCGGCCTGCTTGAGAGCGGGGGCGTCGTTGACACCGTCGCCGGTCATGGCCACAAATTCGCCCTGCTTTTGCAGCGCCTGCACAATGCGGAGCTTATGCTCGGGGGCGACGCGGGCGTAGACGCTGACGTGGGGAACGGTGCGCTCCAGTTCCTCAGGGGAAAGGTGGGTGAGCTCGCGCCCGATCAGGATGGTGTCGCCGGGTTGGGCAATGCCGAGGGTTTCGGCGATCGCCTTGGCGGTCAGCGGGTGATCGCCGGTAATCATCACCGGGCGAATGCCGGCTCGCCGACAGTCAACTACCGCAGCGCGCACTTCGGGGCGCGGGGCATCCAGCATGCCCACCAGACCCAGCCAGACCAGGTTCTGCTCCTCGGGCTCTAGGTTGCCGTTGGGGTTGGCTACATTCGTGGGCTTCATGGCAAAGCCTAGCACCCGCAGCCCGCTGGCCGCCATGGCGTCGTTTTGGGCCAGAATAGACCGCCGCTGAGCGTCGGTAAGCGGCTCGGGTTGACCATTGCCCTGGCTGGTGCCACAGCGTTCTAGCACCAGTTCGGCAGAGCCCTTGGTAAACATGACCTGGGGGGCCAGGGGCCAGGTGGCATCGGCATGGGACTGCACCACGACGCTCATGCGCTTGCGCTCTGAGGTGAAGGGCACTTCGCCAATGCGATCGCTTTGCTGCCCCAGCGTCGCTTGCTCAAACCCACCTTTGCCCGCCACGGCCAATAGAGCACCCTCGGTGGGGTCGCCTAGCAGGGTCCAAATGCTGCCGGACTGGTTGAGGGTGGCATCGTTGCACAGGGCGCAGGCCATCAGCAAGGCCTGGAGGGCTGGGTCAGACTGGGGGGTAATCGCCGCCCCGTTTTCCAACAGGTTCCCCACAGGAGCGTAGCCTTCGCCCGTAACCTCGTACTGGTGGTCTACGGTCTTAACCTGCTGCACCACCATTTTGTTTTGGGTCAGGGTGCCGGTTTTGTCAGAGCAGATGGTGGTGACTGAGCCCAGGGTTTCTACCGCCGGCAGTTTGCGAATCAGGGCGTGGCGGCGCACCATGCGCTGGGTGCCCAAAGCCAGAGTAACGGTGATAACGGCGGGGAGCCCTTCTGGCACCACGGCAACCGCCATGCTGAGGGAGACTTCTAACAGCTCGTCGAACAGGCTGAGGTCGCCGGTACGCAACAATCCTGCTACCACCACTAGAGCTACCAGCACCAGCGATCCCGTTACCAGCACATTCCCCAGCTGGGCCATGCGCTGCTGGAGGGGCGTGGGCTCAGACTCCACGGACTGGATGAGGGTAGCGATGCGGCCCAATTCAGTGGTCATGCCCGTTTGGGTGACCAGTACG
>DASQNN010000124.1:0-11400 GCA_035644955.1 Nodosilinea sp.
ATCAATATCGGGTAAACCCAATAGCTCTGTCAGTAGAGGCACCATAGCCATACCGTATAACAACAGCTACTTGAGCATACTCATTCCAGGAAAGCCGGCTAATCGCTGCTTTAGACAATGTACATCAACTGTTTTGAGGTCATTGGTGTCTTTGGTAGAAGAAATTATCCTTCTGCCAGTAGTTCTTGCGCAAAGTTGTCTTTACCAATGCCCCAGGTGTTTTTGAGGATTTCCCGAAATGCGGTGTTTTGGTACAGCATTGACTCTTTGAGCTGCACAAGTAGAGTGCGAGCGTCTTCGTGGGAGAGCCTTTGAATTTGCTGTTCAAATACCTGAAGCTCAAACTGTTGCTCAAGGGGTAGTTCTTGACGAATATTCATGGTGATATCCTTTCCGACATGACTTCATGTTTATAAATGTAACACTTTATTAACGACTGTGTGAATATCTCTATCCTTCGTGGTAGCCCGCCTGCATGCCGTCCTCTTTCGAGGCGTTCGGCTCCACCAGGAGCGCTGTTTGCTGGCCAGGCGGCCAGATTGCTCCCTAAATATCAATCTTTTTGGAAACACGCACGTTAAGCACTGTCAAGTCTTCGCTTATAAGTCACATTCTCTCCAGAGAGCTTTTTAAAATGATTCCTATAGAAATCGAGGAAGGCTGCGCGGCAATTTGATGAAAGCCAACATACCCACCCAAGAAGCTGCTCGGCTTGAGGCGCTCAGACAATACAAGGTTTTAGATACGCCTGCTGAGCGTTCCTATGACGACATCACGGCGCTTGCTGCCTTTATCTGCGATGTGCCTATTGCGCTGATTAGCTTGGTTGATGCAGAGCGTCAGTGGTTTAAATCTGCGGTGGGTCTTGTGGTTCAAGAGACTAGCCGAGATGTTTCATTTTGTGCCCATGCCATCTTGCGCCCAGCCATCATGATTGTGAATGATGCCTCTGGGGATGAGCGGTTTGCCGACAATCCACTGGTAACAGGCGAGCCCGGCATTCGCTTCTATGCTGGAGTTCCTCTGATTTCTCCGGAGGAGCAGCCACTGGGAACACTATGTGTGATTGACAGAAAGCCCAGAACTTTAAATGACCATCAAATCAAGGCTTTAGACGCGCTAGCTCGTCAGGTGGTGATGCAGTTGGAGCTACAGCGGGTGTCTTCGCAACTGGCGGAGACACTGGAAAAGATGGAGCTGATGGCTGGATTAATTCCAATTTGCTCCTACTGCAAGGGGATTCGAGACGACCAGGGCTATTGGTCAACCGTGGAGGCGTTTATTCAGCAATTTTCTGACGTTGGGTTTACCCACGGGGTATGCGACCACTGCATGAAACGACATTTCCCCGAGGTTGCAGAGATTTTGCTCCCAAACCAAGAGACCAACGCCACTTTAGAAGAATAGCGGCGTCAATAACGTCAATAAATAGAGGCGTGAACTGAAACATCAATCGCCCCCGCAGGGGCAAACGGCTGTTTGCCCAAACCCAGTGCCCACCCTAGGGTGCCCTCTCACCCAGCCCCACTTCCAACCAACTGGTGTATCTTAGTCGGGTATCGCCTGAGATACTCGGGCTACAACCCTGCGGAGGATTCGCAACAGTGACGTCCCTATCGCTATTGGCCGTGCCCCTGGGGCTGCTCTCGGTGCTGCTGGGGGTGAAAGAACCCAAGCTGCTACAGCCCTCTGGCTTTGACCCCGCTGCTCTACAGGTGGAGTGGCAGTCGCCCTGGATTGCGGGATTGGCTCGCGACCCGGTAGTAGAGGCGCTTGTGGCTCAGTACGTGGAAGGGCTGCGGCGGCAGGGCTGGTCTGTACCCGACCAGGGCGTGTGGATTCAGGTGGGCCAGAGCGTGATTGCCGAGCACCAGGGCAGCGTGCTAATGCCCGCCGCTTCGCTGACTAAGCTGGCTACGGCGCTGGCCGCTATTAAAACCTGGCCCCTCGACCACCGCTTCGACACCCTGGTGGGCATCAACGGCACTGTGCAAGACGGGGTGCTCCAGGGCGATTTAGTCATTCAGAGCAGCGGCGACCCGCTGTTTGTGTGGGAAGAGGGCATTGTGCTGGCCAATCGCCTACAGGAGTTGGGCATTCAGCGGGTAACGGGGGGGATTGTGGTGAGCGGGGCCTTCACCATGAATTTTGAGGAGGAGCTGGCGGACTCTCTGACGGATTTGCAGCGGGTGATGTCGGCCTCGACCTGGACCTGGGGGACGCGCCAGGCCTACGCTAATCTACCGCCTGGCACCCCACAGCCCAACCTTCAAGTGGCTGGCACAGCCCGCTGGGTATTGGCGGCAGAACTAGACACTAGCCAAGTGAAGTGGATCGTGCGGCACCAGTCGCTGCCGCTGGTCGCCATTCTCAAGGCCATGAATATCTACAGCAACAACGTCATGTCTGAACAGGTAGCCAACCTGGCGGGCGGGCCAGGGCAGGTGATGACCAAGGCCACCGCCGCCGCCGAGTTGCCCGCCGGAGAAATTAGCCTGGTCAACGGGTCGGGGCTGGGGGTCGCCAACCAGATGTCGGCGCGGGCGGCGGTGGCGATAACGGCGGCCCTGCAACGTGAACTCAGCGCCCAGGGCTTTTCGCTGGCGGATGTGCTGCCGGTATCGGGAGAAGATATGGGCACCTTAATTGACCGCCGCATTCCCCCGGCGGCGGCGGTTAAGACCGGCAGCCTGGCGGAAGTCAGCGCCCTGGCGGGCATGGTGCCCACCGCCGAGCGGGGGCCGGTGTGGTTTGCCATCATCAACAAAGGCTGGGATCTCGCCGACCTGCGGGTGCAGCAAGACCAGCTGTTGCAGGCGATTCAGGGCCACTGGGGAGTGGCCGATGCACCGCCGGAGATGGCCACCAAGGTGCGCATGCAGACCGGCACTTTTCGCTACGGTGACCCCAGCCGCAATCAGGTGACCCAGGAGGCGGCATCGGAGTAGGGCGGCTCGGCGTATTGCTGGTGCAGGGCTTTTGCGATCGCCCCAGCGGCCCCCGGCGACCCCATACGGCGGCGACCGTTCTCGGCAATCTGCTGGAGCCGAGGCCCATCGGCTAGACAGTCGCGCAGTGCTGTCCCCGCTTCACTGGGCTGGTGCAGCACCATGACCGAAGGCCCCAGCAGCCGCGACTGCGCCTCGGCAAAGGCATAGGTAAACTGCGGGCCAGGGCCGGGAAAGGTGATGACGGGTTTGCCCAAGCCCACTGCCTGCTCGGTGGCGGTACCGGCGGTGGCCAGGGCGGCGTCGGCCAGGTGCAGACATTCTGAAAAGGCGTTGGTAGTCAGCACCAGCACGCCATTGCCGCGCTGAAAGGTGGGGTACTCCCCCGCGACGGGCTGCCAGCCCGCGTCGAGCAATACGTCTTTGAAGGCGGCTAGGTTGAGCGAGGGGGTGAGGGCCGCCAGCAGGCGAATTTGGCGATCGCCAAAGGTCTCCATTACCGCTGCGATCGCGCCCACCATCCGCTGCCAGTTGTCAAAGGCCTCGGGCGCGCGCGAACCGGGCAGCAGGGCCAAGGTGAGCCGGGCGGCGGCGGGGGCAAAGGTGGCGGTGAGCTTAGTCAGGGTGTCGGCGCGGGTCGCCAAATCATCCATCATTGGATTGCCGGGGTAGCGGGCGGACACCCCCCGCTTTTGTAGAATATCGGCGGTGAGCTGGTCGCGCACAAACACCCCCCGGCAGCAAGGCCGGGTCATCAGCCACCGCTCCCAGGGCACGTACACCGAGCCCGACCAGCCCTCTAAAAACGGACGGCCAGGTAGGCGATGGTGCTCATCGCGGATGTAGTATTCTGACTTGGCCGTGCCGATAAAGCTGTAGTCGGCCCCGCTCTGCCAGGCGATCGCCAGGGGCACAATATCTCCCACCGCCAAAATTTTGCCGCCGCTCTTGGCCCACTGGCGGGCAGTTTTGAGCTGGGCCAGGGTCAGCCCCACCAGTCCCCCCTGCAAATCGCGCCACAGCTGGTAGCGATCCATATAGATAAACCCGCCGGAGGGCATGGCCTGGGTCGGCCCATAAATGGCAATGCCCGCCTTTTCGTAGGCCCGTCCTTCTCCCACGATGGGCAGGGCGGCGAGGCTGGGTGCACCGGGTAACTGGCGCAGCTGCTTCAAAATGCGAACTGCTATGCCGTCTTCGCCGTGGCCATTGCTAATGCAGAGTAGCTTCATCGTTGGGGGCTAGATACCACCCACAACCCTAGCAGAAAATGAATTGTCAACATTCTGGTGTGGGTGAGTGGGGTTCGTGCGTTGGAGCTGTCATGGCTCCCTGAGAATGCCAACTCCAAGGCCTACAGCTGCTCCACCCCGTCAACGCGGGGCTGAAGGGTTTGATCTGGCTTGCCTCAAAGGTGTGCTTTGCTTTGTGGCACTAGCTTAAGGGGTGGTTATACTAGTTTTTACTACCTAATCATCTATGTAGGGCAATTGGGGAGACGTATTTCTACCTAATAACCCCACAGGGGTATTAGGCTGCTATATTTCCGCCTAATCTACCAATCGAGAAATTGTGCTACGTTGCCAGACCTGCAGCAAGGACAGTGAGCATGTAGTCAGGACTCATCGAGGCTCGTTTTGCCTTCTGCTTGAGACTTCGTTTCTTTGAGGTTTCCTGGTTCAGCACACTGATGGCCAAGCGCCTCAGGAGCGCCATATTCTCACCACCGTGGCCTCCGAATGCGAGACTGATCCTCGCCCCAGGTGACATCGAGCACCCAGTGGAGTTGATTCTCGATTCCTCAATGGGTACGAATCGCCTGGCCAATCAAGGCGGCATCACAGGGCAACGACGTGAGATAAACCATCGTCTCTCGGGTGATCTGGTTCCAGAGGTGTCGGACCCGCTTCACCATGACGATGGTTTTGAGTCCCGCCCATTGCTCGATTTGGTGCAGGTCTCCCATCACGGCGACGGGTACAGCCCACACGTGCCGATGCTCCCGCCGATGATGGCCCGACTCCACCCGAGCGTCATAACTGTGCTCTAGAGCGGCAAAGTTGGCCGCCTCAGCCTGCTCAAACCACGCGGTTACCTCGGCCCACAGGGTGGGGTGGTTGGCCTTGAGACAGAGGACGTAGTCGGCACCGTGGCCCACAATTTCACGGGCAATTTCCTTCTGGGTGCCCATGGCATCCAAGGTAATGATGCAGCCGCTGATATCGAGCAACTTGATCAACGCGGGAATGGCGGTGATCTCGTTACGCTTGGAGGCAACTTTGACTTGCCCTAACAACAGCCGATTCTCACTGGCCTAGGCGCTGACAACGTGGAGGGCGGACTGCTTGTGTTGCGGTCGTAGGAGCCCTTAATCGTCTTACCGTCGATGGGAATCACTTGGGCTCCACTGCCCTCAACGCTCTGCTTCACCCATCCCAGGAAGCAGCGCTCTAGGGCGGCGGGGGCCATCCGTTCGAACAGCCGACGGTAGGTGTCGGCATGGGGCACACCCTTCGGTAACAAGAAGAGGGTGCTCAGCCAGTCTTCATGGCTCTCGGCATAGGTTTCGATGTCCTCCCAACCCGTCGCCCCCCCGATAACCGCTAAAATTGCAATCATCACAATGCTCAAGAACGGGTGCTCTATCCCCTGACTGCCGCGCGGGTCTTCGAGTTCAGCAAATTGTGATTCCCACTGCTGTTGAATGCAGGCAGCATCGGTGGCCGCGCTCAAGGGCGGCTTGGTCTGACCGGCTTTAGCAATCTCTTCGTTGGGAGCAAAGCCTTGGCTCATGGGGACTCGCTAAGGGTCGCAGTGATAGGATACCCCTAGCATGTCACAGACCTATTTTTCTGGCGCTTACCCTGCAGTTATAGCCCGCCCATCCCGTTTTCGGGCCATCCGTGCTCGCTACCGCACTACCATTCCTGCCAGTGCTGCGATCAACCCATTCACCTCTCAGCCCTGTATGCCATCATGATCTCAGCTCTCCAGGCATAGCCAGAGACCTCCATGACCCAGGCCGCCCTCACCACCCTCAGCTTTGAGCAATACCTGCACTACAGCGATGGCACTGACACCCGCTACGAACTCGTGCGAGGGTACCTCGTTCCCATGACCCCTGCCCCCTGGCCCCACAGCAAAATTGCCAAATTTCTAGAGCGCACCTTCGACACCGAAATCAATCGCCTCGGCTACCCCTGGGAAGCCGTTCGCGGTGATGTGGGCCAGCGTACCGAAATCAGCAGCGCCCGCCTGCCCGATGTCATGGTAGTACAGCAAGCCGATCTAGACGCCCTGGGCGACAAACCCGCCGTACTCGATGCACCTGCCCATCTGGTGGTCGAAATCGTCAGCGAAAGCTCACAGGTAGATGATTACCTTTACAAACTGGCAGAATACCGTGCCCAGGGCATTCCAGAATATTGGGTGGTCGATTATCTAGCCTTGGGGGCAGTCCGATACATTGGGGCCGAAAAAGTCCCTACCCTATCAATTTATAGCCTTACAGAGGGTAGCTACGAGGGCCAGCAGTACCGCGGCCGTGAGACGATCGTTTCTCCTACTTTTCCAGAGTTAACGCTGACCGCAGACCAAGTGTTTCGTGGCTAAGCCTGAGTTTCTATCAGCGGCGATTAGCCTTTACCCTCGTTCGCAATCTGCTTACTCAGCCACAGCACCGGCAGCAGCCCCACCAGAATGATCGCCAGCGCCGGAGCCGAAGCCTCGATCAGCCGCTCGTCGGCGGCGTACTGGTAGACCCGCACCGCCAGAGTGTCGAAGTTAAACGGGCGAATGATCAGCGTGGCGGGCAGCTCCTTCATCACATCGACAAACACCAGCATGGTGGCGGTGAGCAAACTGCTGCCCAGCAGCGGGCGGTGAATTTTCATCAGGGTTTGGTTGGGGCTCTGACCCAGGCTGCGGGCAGCATCGTCCAGCGAGGGCTTAATTTTGCCCAGGCCCGCCTCGATCGCCCCAAAACTGACCGCCAAAAACCGCACTAGGTAGGCAAACAGCAGCGCCACAATCGTGCCGCTCAGCAGCAGCCCAGTGGAGAATCCAAAGGTCTGCCGCATCCAGGCGTCGATCGCATTGTCAAATCCGGCTAGGGGAATCAGCGTGCCCACCGCAATCACCGCGCCGGGTACCGCATAGCCCAGGTTGGCCCCCTGCACCGTCATGCTTAAAAACGGCGTGTGGTTGAGCCGCAAACCGTAGGCCATTACCAGCGCCAGCACCACCGCCAGCAGCGCCGCCAGTACCGCCAGCACCAAGCTATTAAGGCTCAGCACCACAAAGTCGCCGTTGAGAGTGGCCTTGGCATTGCGAATCGTCATCGCCAGCAGCAGCCCGATGGGAATAACCAATCCCAGCAGCACCGGGGCGGCGCAGGCCAGCCAGGCCCCCACTGCCCGCAGCCCCCCCAGGCGGTGGCGCGCCTGGGATACCGATCGCCCCATGCCCTGGTAGTAGCGGGCGCGGCGGCGCGATCGCTGCTCTAACACCACCAGCGCAAAAATAAACAGCAGCAGCACCGCCGAGAGCTGCACCGCCGCCGGGCGATCGCCCATGCCAAACCAGGTGCGGTAGATGCCCGTGGTAAAGGTGGCGACGCTGAAGTAGGCCACGGTGCCAAAGTCGTTCAGGGTTTCCATCAGGGCCAGGGCGGTGCCGGCGGCGATCGCCGGTCGGGCCAGGGGCAGCGCCACCGTGCGAAAGCTGCGCCAGGGACCACAGCCCAACGAGCGGCTGGCCTCCAGCGTCGCGGTCGACTGTTCTAAAAACGCCACCCGCGCCAGCAGGTACACGTAGGGGTACAGCGTCAGGCTAAACAATAGAATCGCCCCACCCACCGAGCGAATGTTGGGAAACCAGTAGTCGGTGGCCCGCTGCCAGCCAAACAGACCCCGCAGGGCCGTCTGCACCGGGCCAAAGTATTCCAGCGTGTCGGTATAGACGTAGGCAAGGATGTAGGTGGGCGCGGCCAAGGGCAACAGCAGCAGCCACTCAAACCAGCGCCGGCCCCAAAACTGGCAGGTGCTGACCAGCCAGGCGGTGCTCACCCCAATTACCAAAACCCCTAGGCCCACCCCCACCATCAGCACCAGGGAGTTGCGAATGTACTCCGGCAGCACCGTCGCCGCCAGGTGCCCCCAGGCGTCGCTGGAGTTGGTAAACAGGCTAGCGAGAATGATTGCCACCGGCGACAGCATCACCAGGGCGATCAGCACCACGCCCACCGTCCAGCCGTCGGGCCGTTGGAGTGAGTCTTTCCAGGGAGCACCCAGGGATTTCATAACCGGTAATTATTGCTGCCCATTCCTTTTAACACAGAACGAAACCCCGCCCGCCCGCTCGCGATAAAAAGCCCTGGGGCGGTGGCGCAGGCGATCGCCCAGAGCACCTTAGGGAAGAATTTGGGGACGATTGAGAAGGCAAATACCCCGAGTTTTCCTTACTGAAGTATGCTTTGCAGATGAGTTCCTAGGGGGCTGATAGTCCCCATAGCCGGTGGTGCGAGCTTCGCCCCTGCCCAACAGCGCCCAACGTTCCACTGCAGACCCGACCATGGATATTCTCAATTTACTGACCCGCCTGCTGCTGTGGCTTGGCATCGGCTACTTTCTGTGGTGGCTCCTGAGAAAGTTTATTCCAGCCGCCTTTCTCACCTGGTTTGGCGGGGCGATGATTTTGGCGCTGATTGCCGGGGCGTTTTTGTTTCCCGAAGACAATACCCTGGGGGTGTTTTGGCAGTTTTTGGCCTTTCCGCTCACGCCCCTGGGCGGGGCGATTACGCTGCTGGCGCTGGCACTGAGCAACGGCTTAGCCAAGGCCAGCGGCCGCATGGTGTTGGTGGCGCTGCTGATTTTGATCTTTAGCAGCATGCCGCTGATAGCGCGGGCGCTGGTCAACCACTCCGAGCAGTCGGTAGAGCGCGCCTACCTGAGCCAGCGGCGGCTGTGCAGCGACATTTGCCCCGCCATCGACGAAGTGCCCGTCGATCGCGCCGTCTCCATTGTAGTGATTGGCGAAAATGCTGACGCCTACCGCCTGACCAACGCCGTCAACAGCCGCATCGATACCGGCAACCCCCTCGACCCGATGCTGGTGGCGCGGCTCAACAGCGCCGCCAACGTCTACAGCCGCATTAGCGCGGCGCGGCCCTACGTGACGGTCACGGCGGGGCCACGGTACGGCAGCGGCGAAGAGCGCGAGCCCCTGCGCCAGGCCATTCGCCAGCAGCTAGTGAGCCGGGGGGTGCCGGCCGAGGGCATTCGGGTGGAGGCCACCGGCACCGATGTGCGCGCCACGGTGGTCGATCAGCGAAACTTTTTGAGCGAGCGGCAGTTGTTTACCCCACCGGCCCGCAGCGGCCCCTTTGACCGCAGCCGCGCCAACCGCGATGCCAATCGGGTGGTGCTGGTAGCCCCTGCTCTCACCATGCGCCGCGCCGCCTTGGCCTTTGAGAATGAGGGCATTCAGGTGGTGGCGTCCCCCACCGAGCTCTACAGCACCCCTGGCCTCGAAAGCCGCGACACTCTGGCCCGCCTGGCCGATCTGGTGCCCAACGTCAACGCCCTGGCGCTGACCACCCGCTACTGGGGAGAGCTGCTCAGCGCGGTCTACTACTACCTGCGCGGCTGGCTCCCCCCCTTCACCATGCAGTGGGACCAGGTGGTCGAGACCCTTTAGACCGCGCTACGCTCCTTTACCTGATAGGTCTGACGGCGAACGGTCGGCGGGGCCGGCCGCCGATTGCGTCTGCCAAATTCGTCTAGGATAAGGGGGCAATTAGGGCGGATGTTATGGCGCGATCGCAGCTGAAAAAACTCGGCACTTACCTCAGCCCCCACTGGCGACCGGTCGCCCTGGGGGTTGTTGCTCTGTTTATTGTGAACCTGGTAGGGGTCTGGATTCCGCTGCTGATTCGCAACGGCATCGACGAGCTTCAGGTCACCTTTAGCTTTAACCGGGTGATGTACTACGCCCTGACGGTACTGGTGCTGGCCTCGGTGATGTGGGGGATTCGCATGGTGTCGCGCATTACCCTGTTTGGGGTGGGTCGCCAGGTGGAGTTTGACCTCAAACAGCGCATCTTTCAGCACCTGCTGCGCATGGAACCCGCCTACTTTGGCCGCAACACCGCCGGTGAGCTGATCAGCCGCGCCACCAGCGATGTGGACAACATTCGCCGCCTGCTGGGCTTTGCCATTCTCAGCATTGCCAACACTATTTTTGCCTACGCCCTGACGGTGCCGGTAATGCTCTCGATCAGCGTGCGGCTGACGCTGATTTCGCTGATTGTCTACCCGCTGATGCTAGTGCTGGTGCAGAGCTTTAGCCACCGTCTACGCAACGAACAACTGACGGTGCAGGAGCGCATTTCCGACCTCAGCGATCTGATTCAAGAAGACATGAGCGGCATTGCGCTGATCAAAATCTACGCCCAAGAAGAAAACGAGCGCCGTGCCTTCAATCGTTTTAACACCAGCCTGCTCGACGCCAACCTGAAACTAGCCCGCACCCGCAATACCCTGTTTCCGCTGCTGGGGGGACTGGCCAGCATTAGCCTGCTGGTGATCTTGGCCTCTGGGGCGGGGGCGATCGCGTCGGGTCTGCTTACGGTGGGCGATTTCGTCGCCCTGCTGCTGTACGTGGAACGGCTGGTCTTTCCAACCGCGCTGCTGGGCTTTACCATTACCGCCTACCAGCGCGGCGAGGTCAGCATCAACCGGGTCGAAGAAATCCTCGACGCCAAGCCCACCGTGCAGACCACCCCTACCGCCGTTGCCCTGCCCCTAGAGCAGGTGCGGGGCAGCCTGGAGGCCCGCCACCTCAGCTACGCCTACCCCGACGGCAAAGTGCCGGCCCTCGATGCCGTGAGTTTTAAGATCTCGCCGGGGGAACAGATTGCCATCGTTGGCCCCATCGGCTCGGGCAAGTCTACCCTGGCCAACGCCCTGCCCCGCCTGCTCGACGTCGCCCCCGGCCAGCTCTATGTCGATGGCTACGATGTGACCGAGCTGTCGCTGGCGGATCTGCGCCGGGCGATCGCCTACGTGCCCCAGGACAGCTTTCTGTTCAGCACCAGCATCCAAAACAACATCCGCTACGGCGAACCCATGATGGAGTTCCCCGAGGTGAAGTACGCCGCCAAACAGGCCCAAATGGATGAAGAAATCCAGAATTTTCCCCAGCACTACGACACCATCGTCGGCGAGCGGGGCATTACTCTCTCGGGCGGGCAGCGGCAGCGCACGGCTCTGGCCCGCGCCCTAGTGGTCGATGCCCCCATTCTGGTGCTCGACGACGCCCTTTCCAGCGTTGACAACCGCACCGCCACCGCCATTCTCAACGCCCTCTCGGAAGGTACCCAGCAAAAAACCGTGCTGTTTATCTCTCACCAAATGTCCGCCGCCGCCACCGCCGATCGCATCTTTGTGATGGA
>DASQNN010000125.1:0-12047 GCA_035644955.1 Nodosilinea sp.
GGGCATAGGTCAAAACTCCGTTGAAAAGGCTGTTACAACGAGCTATACCGCCGCGGCTACCTTAGCCTTGGCAAAGTAGGCATTTTGCTCGGTCCGCAGCCGATGGGCAACGCTGTCAGCCGGAATTTCCACATCGTCGTAGGTGAGGACGTGGTCTTTGGCGACAGGGCGCTTGAGGCGACAGCCCTCGGCTAGGCCCATGGGCAGAAGGTTGTCCCGATTGACAATGTCGGCGTTTTCACACTGCCCGTAGGTGTGGTAGCCGCCCAGGCCATCTAGGGTTTGGCCAGCGTCGAGATCGATTTTGGCGGTGGTGATCACATCTACGACTGGGGCACCTAGGGGGGCGATGACAACATCGTTTAGCAGCACCACCCGAGCGGCTGACAGTGGCACTTCAAAGACGGTCAGGTGGTAGGGCACGTAGAAGCTGTAGAGCGGGCCTTCCCCGAGCTTGCCGTAGTTGAGGTAGTGGGCCTGGGTGGGTTCGTTGCAGGTGGCATAGACAAACACGCCGGGGCTGGGCTTAGGCCCTACCACGTAGTCAACAATGCCGCCAAGAGACTCAATCTGCTCGATATCATAGAGGTCGAGCATGTCATCGACGTGGCCTTTAGAGTGGTAGCCCAGCATGCCCCGCTGAGCCACTTTCATGCCCGTGGCGTTGGCGACAATGGCTTGCTCAAAGGAGATTTTGGTGCCATCGGCAAAGCTGGTCACCATGTGAGCGGTCTGGCCCCACTGCTTGGCAAAGCTCTCCTGGGTGGTGGGGTTGCGGTAGCGGTCTTGCAAGCCCTTGATGTTGCCGCAGACTAAGGGGTTGAGGCCAATGCTCTTGACGAAGCGGTAGAGGTTGAGCTGCACACCGGGCTGGTCACCGTCGCAGCCGGTGATAATCACTCCAGCCCGGTCGGCGTAGACCTTGAGAATAGGGCCAACGGTGCCGTCGAGTTCGGCATTCATCAGCACCATGGGTTTTTTGTGCTCGATCGCCGCTAGGGTAACCCGAGCGCCGTATTCCACATGGCCCGTTGCCTCAATCAGCACATCAATGCTTTCGGACTGGCAGAGCAGAGTCGGGTCGTCGGTAACGACGGAGTAGCCCCGAGCGATCGCGTCTTCCATGTCACCCAGGGTGGATACGACCTTGACATTCTCAACGCCGAATTTGGCGTAGGCCTCGACGGCGGTGTCTACCGTGCGGTTGGCGATCGCGGTGAGCACCATGCCGGGGGTGTAGTTAACA
Organism: Nodosilinea sp.; assembly: GCA_035644955.1. Classification (GTDB taxonomy): domain Bacteria; phylum Cyanobacteriota; class Cyanobacteriia; order Phormidesmidales; family Phormidesmidaceae; genus Nodosilinea. The sequence goes on from DASQNN010000125.1 coordinate 1,247, forward strand.
ATTTGGTTAATCACCCCGCGCCCCATAAACCCTGCCCCTAAAAGGCCAACGCGTACTGGGTTACCGGCTTCGTGACGCGCCTTTAGCGCTGTATCAACAATGATCATAGAAAAGACCTCTGGTTAGATGGTGAGTAGACCGGGCAGCAGGGGCCAGGCGGTGTCTTTCTCGGAGATAGTCGTTGCCGGCAAAGGCCAACGGATATTCAAGGCAGGGTCGTCATAGCGGAGGCCGCGCTCACAGCCAGGAGTGTAGTACTCACTGACCATGTAGAACGCTTCTGAGCCATCCGTTAGCGCTTGATATCCATGGGCAAATAGCTCTGGCACATATAGGCCCAAGCGGTTCTCCGCAGACAGTTCAACCCCGTAATGGTTCAAATAGGTAGGAGAGTCTGGCCTCATATCCACAATGACATGGTAGTTGGCCCCTTGGATACAGCGAAAAAACTTAGCCTCAGCTGCTGGGGGTACCTGGTAATGCAACCCCCGTAGCGTTCCCTTGAGATAATTTGAAGCTAGATTGCACTGAATACCAACTGGCTTAAGGCCGTGGTTTTCAAACTCTTGGGTACAGTAGGCGCGGGAGAAAAATCCGCGATCGTCTTTTCGCTGGTCTAAAGAAACTGTGAAGGCTCCGCGAAGGGGGACTTCCTCAAAAATCATGGTGGCTCTCCGGGTATGAGAATTTAAAATCCCAATATTGGCTACAAGTCAGGCTTTAGTGCTTAGTGGTGGTCACCACAAAACACGACTACCAAACTTTCCACGGGGCCTGATTTGAGGCCCAAAGCTCTTCCAGTTTGTTTTTGTCGCGCAGAGTATCCATGGGCTGCCAGAAGCCTGCATGCTTAAACGCAGAAAGCTGCCCCATTTGTGCCAGTTTGGTTAGAGGTTGCTCCTCCCATACTGTGTCATCGCCTTCGATGAAGTCAATGACCTGGGGTTCTAGAACAAAGTAGCCGCCGTTAATCCAGGCCCCGTCGCCTTCTGGCTTTTCCTGAAACGTCTCAATTTTGGTTTGCCCTTCGTGCAGGGCGATCGCTCCAAAGCGACCGGGAGGCTGAACCGCTGTGAGGGTAGCCAGACCACTCTGACTTTGGTGAAACTTAATCAGTTCGGTAACATTGACATCGCTGACGCCGTCGCCGTAGGTCAGACAGAAGGTCTCGGTGCCAATGTGTTCGCGCACGCGCTTGAGACGGCCAGCCGTCATTGTTGAGGCGCCAGTATCGACCAGTGTTACTTTCCAGGGCTCGGCATTGCCTGTGTGCACGTTCATTTGGTTGTAACGCAGGTCAAACGTTACGTCTGACATGTGCAAAAAGTAGTTGGCAAAATACTCTTTAATGACGTAGCCCTTGTAGCCACAGCAAACAATAAAATCATTGATGCCGTGAGCAGAATAAATTTTCATAATGTGCCAGAGGATTGGGTATCCTCCGACTTCAACCATAGGCTTGGGTTTGATACTGGTTTCTTCACTCAGACGGGTACCCAGACCACCGGCTAATATAACTGCTTTCATAGAACCTCTAAGAAGTCAATAACACTAAGGACTTTTGGAATTTTCTAGTCTAAAAATACAAAGACCAGATCGATTGGCGAACTAGGCCAGCTTACGGAAGTAGAACTCAGTTGTCCGATGACTGACTTGGCTTTAGAAAATAAAAACTAAGTCGAGTTAGGGGAGCCCTCCACAAAAAATTACCTCTAGGCACAAGGCCAAAGGTTTTTTGTTATGGCTAAGCTTATGTGCTCTACATATTCTCGCTGTAGCTTATGATAAGCTTTTGTATCTAGCTCAAAATCATTGTTCGCTTTAACAGCTTCTTAACTAAACCGTGAAGCTGAGGATTTTTAAGCGGATGAAACGAATTGCTGATTACAATTAATGCATTTTACCCTGACCTGAGCTGCCTTTGTGTTGATGATTAGTTCGAGATACGTTCTACAGGAATGACCTTGTGGCTAGCTTAGCCCCCAGTTGGTACGCCATTGTAAGCGCCAGGTGAAGTCAAATGTCCAGCATATGAAAACCCCATAAATATGGCTCGAATTGTTCAGATCGGCAACGCCGACACAAATGACCCAAGAGCCGGTTGACTACCACAACTTATCGGTCAAACCCACCCCCCGCAAGCCTCACCCTTCGGGAAGCAAGCTACGCTCTCTGGGAGAGGGGTTGGGAGTATAGACGTGAAGCGGCTTCTCTGGGAGTGGGCGTACAACTTTGGTCAGTCAATCAGAACCCAACCGTATCCAATCTGGTACTTAATCTGAACACCGCACCGGAAACGGCAAGGCAAATGTTGTTTTGATGAAGATATCGGCTACCTGGCTATTGAAATCAGTAGTATTGCCTAGGTTAACGGCTGCACTCGCTGGGGAGGCCAATAGATTTTGAAGGCGTTGCCCACCAGGTGGGACTGGGGCAAAAATCCCCATACGTGGGAGTCGCGGCTGTTGTTGCGGTTGTCGCCAAGCATAAACAGGTGACTGGGGGGCACTGTTTCAGGCCCCCACTGATAGCGGATGGGCTCAGTGAGGTAGGGCTCGGCCAGGGGACTGCCGTTGACCCACACCTGGCCGTTCCGCACCTCTACCTGCTGCCCCGGCAGGGCCACGACGCGTTTTACCATTAAATTAATAGGTTCTCCGGCTTGATTGGGAGGCGTGCGTTCGGGGTTGGAGAAGACGACGATGTCGCCTAGGGCAGGGGTGTAGCTGGGCGGCTGGCGGCGGACGAACATGCGATCGCTCACCTCCAGGGTCGGCAGCATCGACTCGCTGGGCACAATGCACTGCACCACCAGCTGGGGCACGACAAAGGGAATCGAGCTAATGATCAGGCGAGTGGCAATTACCGCCGCCAGCAGCGCTGCCAAAATTCCCCACTGGCGTCGCCGGGTCGGTGCAGCCCAGTAGGCCAGCCCGCAGGCCGCCGCCCAGATCAGCGGCGGCACCGGTAGCAGCACTGGGGCGAAGTTGGCCAGGTAGCCAACGAGAATGCCCAGGATCAGCAGCGACCCGCCCACCGCTGCCCGCTGTAAAAACAGCTGCCCCAGCCCCGGCAACACCTGGGAGAGAAACACCGGATACCAGGGATCCTGAGATTGATACCGCAGCGGGCTGAACTCGTCGAGGGTGATTCTCCGCTTGGCGGCGTGGTGGCTATCCCAGAGGCTAAATATATAGAGACTCATCAGGGGAATAAGGCAGAGCAGCCCTCGCAGGGTATTGCCACTGGGGGCAAAGATCGACCAGAGAATGAAGCCGATCAGGCCCCAGAAGGCGGTGAAGATGACCAACCCACGGGCGATCGCGCCGTCGTAGATCTGCCCTGCGCCGGGCAGCGCTGCCGAGAGGTTGACGGCCAGCCAGGGGCTTTTGGGCGATCGCCGCCCCACCAATACCGTTGGAGTTGCCTTCATGTTGTCTTCACAGGGAGTACTGCCTTATCCGTAGCGCTCCACGGCGTAGGTGTGGGCCGCCAATTCTTCGGTGTCGGCCAGGGCGGGTAGGGTGAGGTTGGCATCGGGGTACTTGCGGCCTAGGGCTAGCCAGATTAAGTAATCGGCGAAGTGGGGGTTTTTGGGCAGCAGCGACCCGTGCATGTAGCTGCCAAACACGTTTTTGTAGCGTGCTCCCTCGTATTCGGCGGCGGCATTGTTGCCAAACCCAGCGATCGTGCTGGCCAGCGGCTCTACACCTGCTCCCAGATAAGTTTGCCCGGAGTGGTTCTCAAACCCCACCAGCGTGCTGGGAATGTCTCTAGGCGTGGCGTACATGGTTTGCATGGCGGTGTAGATGGCAGGCGTTAGCTTAGCCACCAGGTTGCCAATGCACCGCTGCTTGACGTCGGTGCCTGGGGCCCGGGTGTTGACGTTGATAATGCCTAAGCCAGGGGTTTCTTCCCCATTGCCCATCAAAAACGTATTGCCCATCAGTTGGTAGCCGCCGCACACCCCCAAAAACACCACCCCAGTCTCGGTATCGGCTCGAATTGCCTCGTGCTTGAGCTGGTGAAAGTCGTTGACCACCGCCACCTGGTCAGTGTCTTGGCCTCCCCCCATGAAATAGAGGTCGGTGGTGCCGCTCTGGGCTACTTCCCCCATAGACAGAGCCTTGACGGTGCAGTCAATGTCCATCCACTGGCAGCGGCGGCGCAGCACGATTAGATTGCCGGTGTCGCCGTAGAGGTTGAGGTGGTCGGGGTAGAGGTGGGTGATGGTGAGGGCGTAGGCCATGGGGAGGGTGAGGAGATGGGGGGTGAGGAGATGGGGAGGGTAGGGGAGTGAGGGAGGATTATCTCTGTAGGGTAGGCATTGCCCACTATTGCCCAGGGCATCGCCGCCAAGCCCTAGACCAGATCTAGGGTTTTGCCCATGAGCTTACGAAACTCCAGCATGGCGGTGTAGGTGGGCAGCACAAACACCGTGTCGCCAGAGCCGGCTTTCTCAAAGGATAAATCAATCGCCTGGCGAATAGATTCTTCGGCGGGGATAGGACTGGGGGGCACCTCTAGGGCGTACTTGAGGCGTACGGCCATATCTTTAGCCCGAATGCCGGTGCAGAGCACCCAGTCGATATCGGCCTGGTTGAGGCGCTCTAGCTCGCTATCCCACAGCCACGAAACGTCTTTGCTGTCGGCGGTGTTGTCGTTGATGGCCAGAATGAGCTTGAGCGCAGGAATGTTGCGCAGCAGCTCCAGGCTAAGGCTAAAGCTGGCGGGGTTTTTGACCAACAGCAGGCGGTAGTTGACCTGTTTATCGCCCTGCTGACGGGTGAGGATTTCGCCCCGGCCAAAGGCGGGTTTGAAGGTTTGCAGGCCGGCCAGGGCGATCGCCCCATCGATGCCAAGCAGGTGAGCAATGCTGATCGCCGTCAGGGCGTTGTAGACGTGAAAAAACCCCGGCGATACGGTTTTGGCCTGGGGTAGATGCACCGCCTTATTATTAATCTGGCCCTGAACCGAAAAATCGGTGGTCAGGTCTTCGTTGATGTGAATATTGGTCGCCTCTAACCCCTGGCTGCCGGGAACCCGACTGTTGAGCTGGCCCTCGTAGGGCAAAAACCGGGCGTACTCGGGCGCTAGGGACATAAAGTATGTAGCATTGCCCAGCCCCTGGGTGAGGCGAGCGGTGCGGGGGTCGTCGCCGTTGACCACGACAGCGGCGGTGGGGCATTGGGCAATGCCGTCGCGAATCAGCTTTTCGGTGCGATCGATTTCGCCGTAGGCATCGAGCTGGTCGCGGTAGAGGTTGGTAACGGCAATAATGCTGGGCTTGAGCAGGGTGGCAATGCGGGGCAGGGTGGCCTCTTCTACTTCCAGCACGGCGTGGGTGAATTCTAGGCGACCTAAGGCGTTGGTCTGCTTCAACAGCTCTGACAGAATGCCCTGGCTAAGGTTGGCTCCGGCCTTGTTGCGCAGCACCTTGGCCCCCGGCACCTGGTCGAGAATGGCGCTGAGCATGGTCTGGCTCGTGGTTTTGCCGTTGGTGCCGGTAATCGCCACCACGACGGGAATTTGGCTCACCAGCGTTTCTAGGACAAAGGGAAAGTAGCGCCCCACTAAGTAGCCCGGCAGGGCGGTGCCCGACCCGCGCCCCGACACCCGCAGGGCCAGGGTGAGCAGCTTGGCAAAGGCAACAATAGGAATCAGCAGCAGTTGGTTCATGGCCGGGCAAGGCAGATTATGAGGGAAAGGGTAGCAGACTGGAGGGACAGCCCCATGGGTCTGCTCCGATCTTCTTGATATAGAAGAGCGGGGGAACGGGTCGAGAACCTAGGCGGCGGGCGGACAGTAAATTGGCTTTAGGTAGCGAGAGGCGATGAGAGGCTGGGGTGGAACGGAAATGTGTGCTGTGGGTGATTGGGGGAACGGGGGAGGCGGTGGAGCTGGCCACGGCCCTGGCGGCGGCGCAGGTGCCGTGCTTGGTAACGGTGACGACGGCAGCGGCGCGGCGCTCCTATAGCGAGAGTGCTTGGCTAAGGGTACTGGTGGGTGGGTTAGACGTCGCGACCCTGGGGGAGTTTATCCAGGCCCAGGGCATTGGAGCGGTGCTGGATGTGTCGCACCCGTTTGCGGTGAAGATTTCCCAGGGGGCGATCGCGGCTACCCGAGCCCTCAACCTCCCCTACTGGCGCTACGAGCGCCCCTATCTAGAACCCGCTGCCCTCCCTGGCCCCGTTCGTTGCGTAGCCGGGCTGGAGGCGGTGCTAACCCCTGAGATGCTGGCCGGAGAGCGGGTGCTGCTCACCCTGGGCTATCGCTGGCTGCACCACTTCGCCCCCTGGCAGAGCGAGGCGACTCTGTTTGCCCGCATTTTGCCGTCGCCAGTGGCGTTGGAGCCCGCTTTAAGCGCCAGGTTTACCCCCGATCGCCTGATTGCCCTGCGCCCTCCCATCGGTGCAGCGCTAGAAAAAGCCCTCTGGCAGCAGTGGCAGATTACCCGCGTGATCACCAAAGCCTCAGGAGCACCGGGGGGAGAAACCACCAAACGGGCGATCGCCGAACAACTGGGTATTTCCCTAATCGTTTTAGACCGTCCCCATCTCCTTTACCCAGCGGTTTATCACAGCCAGGCAGAAGCCCTGGCGGCCTGTCAAACCTGGTGGCATACCTGCCGTTTCTAATCGTTCCAGCCCTCCCCTCCCACTCCCTTTCCATCTCCCTCTTCAGAGGTGGTGAAGTGGCGCGGGGAATGCTATCCTTGGCCTTCAATTTGTGCGCTACTATGGGCTATCTCCGATCGCTGCTGGCTCGAAGTGCCTCCGCAAAAGCCGCTGTACACCGCAAAAATAGGGATTTTTTACGCTTAGGCCCAAAGACGTGCGCCAGATTTTTGTTTAGCCCCTATATTTAGTTGGTCGTTTCGTTCACCGAGTTTTACAAAGCCCTGTTTCGAAACTTATTTGCCCAGGTCGTCCATGACAGCTTTTCCCATGCCATCCGGGTCGTCACCATCCTTTGAGAGCGCTAGCAGTAGTGCCCTGCCCGATACACCGCCAGTGTTTGCCCTCAAGGAACTGGTGGCTCGGCTGCAGCGCGAGCAGTACAAAATCCAAGATTTGCTGAGCTCCCTGGGCTTTGCCCTCCGCAGCCTCAACAACCTCAATCAGTTCCTCGAGCTGATACCGATGATTGCCAGCCGGGTGACTGACGCTAGCGGCGGGGCTCTGGTGCTGTTTCGGGCCGATGGCCAGGTGCGCCTAGAGCGGTTGCACTGCCAGAGTGAAGACCAGTGCCAGGATGTGCGATCGGCCCTGGAGGCGGCTACTCGCCAGGTGACCGCTAGCTTTCAGGCCGCCCCTGAGAGCAGCATGATATCGATGGCACGCAACGCTATGCTGGCCCTCGATCGCCAGGTAAACCGATACCTAGGCGAAGAGTTTCAGCTGTTTGGCACCGCCATCATTGTGCAGAACGTAGAGCGGGGGCGGCTGTACGTGTTTAGCCGCGATCCCGACTACGCCTGGACCGAGACCCGCCAGAAGCTAGTGCGCCTGGTAGCTGACCAAACCTCGGTGGCGATCGAAAACAATGAGCTAACGGCGGCCGTGCGCAAAAAAGAGCGCCTCGATCGCGAGCTAGAAATTGGCGCCGAAATTCAGCTCCAGCTGCTGCCCCGGGAGTGCCCTGCCATTCAGGGTATGGATCTGGCCGCGAAGTGCCAGACCGCCCATCGGGTGGGGGGCGACTACTATGACTTTATTCCTACCACCTTTGACCAGCTGCGCCATGCAGACTCCCAGCAGACCGCAGCCGCTCCCTGGAGTTTTGCCATTGGGGATGTGATGGGCAAGGGCGTGCCGGCCGGGTTGATTATGACCATGATGCGGGGCATGCTGCGCACGGAGGTGCTCAACGGCCACTCGCCGGCCCGCATTCTGCAAGATTTAAACTTTGTTATGCACAGCGATTTAGAAAGCTCTAATCGCTTTGTGACGCTGTTTTATGCCGAGTACAACCCCAAAACCCGCCGGTTGGCCTACGGCAACGCAGCCCACAACCCGCCGCTGCTGTGGCAGGCGGCTACCAACACCCTGATCCGCCTCGACACACCCGGCATGCTGCTGGGGCTCGACATGAACACCCAGTACTGCGAGGCGGAGGTCGAGCTGCAGCCCGGTGATACGGTGGTGTTTTACACCGATGGCTTTACCGAGGCTGCTAACCCCCGTGGCGAACGCTTTGAGGAAGAAAACCTGGAGCGCGCGCTGCTCTGGGCCTGCCGTAACTGCGCCTCCGCTGAGGCAATTTTAGACTACATCTTTGATCTGCTCGATCGCTTCATCGGCGGCGATCGCAGCAACGATGACGACATGACCCTGGTCGTCATGCGGGTGAAGCCAGAACTTCAGCTCAACCTGTTTGACAGCTAGGTTTGATAGATAGATAGAGTTATACGAAATCCGCATTGAGAAACCCGGATTCAAAACAGGGATCTCGTAGGAGCATGGCAGTGCAATGCCTACAAACCGGGTGTAACCAAATAGGATTCGGTATTACACGGACGCTGGGAGTTGGCAGCGCTAGACTTTAGGTATCCTAACTGTGCCAGAGGCCTACCGCCCCTGGGTTAGGACTATCTATCGCTACGCCATCGCCACGATTGAGCTATGTCCACTATTCGCTTCTGGCCACCCCTTAGATCGGGGGCGGCGATCGCAGGGGCTACCCTGCTAGCACTGAGTTCTGCCTGGGGAGGGCTGGGGCCTGCGCCTGCCCCAGCGATTCAGTACTCTGACGGCACCGTAGGCTTCTCGTACCCGCCGCGCCTGACGGAAAGCTACGCCACCCGCAACCTGGTCAGTGAGAGCAATGTGACCTATTACCTCACCTTCGACTTTCCTGCCGCTGCGGTAGAACCCATCGACCGGGTTGTGGTGAACCTAGAGCAGGGCTACGACCCCATTTTTCGGTATCGGCTAGAGGCCACCGAAGCCTTTGCCCACACCCCCGACGGGCGCGTGCCTCTGTCCCTGGGCGCGGTTACCGAAGACCGCGATGCCCGTGACCTGATCATTAGCTTCGATCCGCCCGCTCAGCCTGGGGTACCCATTACCCTGGCGCTGCGGCCCGTACGCAACCCGCGCTTTGGCGGTGTCTACCTGTTTGGGGCCACGGCCTACCCGGTGGGCGATGTGGTTGAATCTACCTTTATGGGCTACGCGCGGCTGACGTTCTATGAGCGCGATCGCGGGCTCCGTCGCTGGCCCTAAGGAGGTGTCCTAAGGGTAACCAAATAGGATTCGGTATGAAAGGAGAAAAGGTAAATCAGGTAGAGAATGACCGGCAGCCAACAGCCGATGCCAGCCCGGCCCTAGCGCGCTTTTTTGTGGCTCTGCTGCCGCCCCCTGACCTGCAGCACGAGATAACGGCGATTAAGCAGGATATTGGCCAGCGGTTTGGCAGCAAAGCGGCCCTCAAAGCACCGCCCCATATCACCCTTCAGCCCCCCTTTCAGTGGTCTGAGGCCCGAATGGGTGAGCTGGACCAGGCCCTGGCTGATTTTGCCCAGCGGCGATCGCCCATGCCCATTCAGCTTAAAAACTTCAGCGCTTTTGCGCCTCGGGTCATCTATATCGACGTGGTGCAGACAACAGAGCTAATGGCTACCCAACCGGTGTTGATGGCCCACCTGAAAGAGCGCTGTGGCATTTTTGACCGCCTATCCCAGACCCGTCCCTTTAAGCCACACCTTACTGTGGGCTTTCGCGACCTTAAACCCGCCGCCTTTCGCCTGGCCTGGGCCGAGTTTGAGCATCGCCCCTTTGCAGCCGCCTGGGTGGTTCAAACGCTTACTCTGCTTCGCCACGATGGGCAACAGTGGCAATGCCTCGCCGACTTTCCGCTGTCGTCCTCAATGCCTTAAGCGGCAGGGCCTTGAGAGATTATGTAGAAGCTTATACAGAATGGCAATTCCCTTGACATTGACCAAAAATGTAGCTTATTATACAGAAGTAATCAGAAATTCGTTCATCTCGCTTGTTTTAACGTTGCCTAGGGCATGTTGACTAGAGCGAGACGGAAGTAGGGGTTAATAGCCCCCGAAGGAACGCGCCCCAATGTTCTGATCAAATCCTTGATCTTTTGGAGGCGACCCCATGAAACTTACCTATCGCGGCGTTAGCTACGACTACACTCCCCCCGTTGTGGAATCCAGCGTAACCGATGAGGCTGGCAAATTCCGCGGCGTGGACATTCGGTTCCGCACTGGCAAAAAAGTGCCGGTTCAACAGTCCAACCTAGACCTGATCTATCGCGGTGTGGCCTATCAGACGGGCACTCCTGAGGCGGCTCCCGTGGTTGAAGCAGCGCCGGTGGCTGCGATCGCAGCTCCCGCACCCGCTGCCATGACTCCCTTCAGCACCGAAGATAGAGCCCGCATGAGCATGATGGGCCGCCATCGCTCTGTGAAGCAGCGTCAGCAGTCAATGCTGGCGCGTCTGGCCACCGAAGCCGGTCTGCCGGAAGATGCCGCCAAGTACTGGAACCACATCCAGGGCAAGGTACATCCCAGCTTTTGGGCGACCTACAGCCGCGGCGGTGCCGCCGCTAGCTAAGCGTCCAGTCAGTTGATTCAAAAGCCCCCGCTAGGTGAACCTAGCGGGGGCTTTTGGGTTGGAGAATACAAAGGATGAATTGCTGAGCAAAACTGGGAAAAATAATGACATCACGACTGGCGCAGAGATGGGGCAATTGACCTAAGGCTGACTATATCTACGGGTTGGCGGTTAAAAGGAGCAGGCTCGGCCCATGCTTAAGACCCCTGCCCCAAGCCTTTTTTCAAACT
>DASQNN010000126.1:0-5937 GCA_035644955.1 Nodosilinea sp.
GAGGCCGATCTGGCCTTTCGCCGCGCCACCACTCTATTTTTTGTCATGCTGGGCACCCTGCTGCTGCTGCTGGGCCTGGGGGTGGTGATGCTGTGGCTGATGCGGCGATCGGTGATTCAAGAAGTCTCCGTTGTGGTTCGCAACCAGATCAACGACATCACCGACTTAGAAACCAAAATCCAGACTGCCACCCGCGACCTCGACTACATTTTGGCCCAGGCCAAAGAGCGGGCCGCCGAACTCGACAGCCGCACCGATCGCTTTCAGGAAGAAGCCGTCACCAAAAAGCAGGTGCTCAACCGGCTGGTAGATGACCTGGCGGAGTTTAAGGCCCGCACCATCAACGATTGGCAGTCCACCTTGAGCGATTTGCAGGTCAAGCTGGAGAGCACCGAGGCCAACTTTGTCGGCCACCTGACCGGCCTGCGCCAAACCGCCGACGACGAAATTACCACTCTGCGCAAAGACACCCAGCTCCAGCGCGACGTGGTGTTTCGCACCCTCGAAGAAAACCAGACCGGCTTTTTGCGCGACGTCAACCGCCTGCGCAGCGATGTGGAAGTGCACCAGGACGCGGTGCTGCAAAAAATTGGCAATGCCGAAACCAGCTTCGCCGACCAAATGGGCACCATGACCCTGACTGTGCAGGAGGAGCGCGATCGCGTTATGGCCGCCCTGGCCGACCTGCGCCAGCAGCTCACCACCCAGGCCAGCGACCAGGTCGAGCGCCAGACCGCCACCATTGCCGAGGCCCTAGAGGCCCTGCGCCAGGGCAGCCTCACCCGGCTGCAAACCCAGACCGACGAGATCGGCCGCCAGCTGGCCGAGCTGCAGGTCAGCGCCCTGGGCGAGCGCGATTTGGCCCTGCAAACTATTCAGCGCTCCATCGACGAATTTACGCCGCGATTTGCCAACCTGCGCGGCGAGGTCGATGCCCAGCGCAGCCGCATTTTGGCTGACCTAGGCCGCCAGGCCGACGAGTTTTTGGCCCAGTTTGGCGGCCTCAAACTTGATATTGCCAAGCGGCAGGACATGCTGCTGGGCGACCTGCAGCGGGCCGCAGACGAAGCCTTAGAGCGCTTTGCCAGTACGCGCACCGAGGTCGATGCCCGCCAGCAGAACACCCTCGACGACTTTCAGCGCACCGCCCAGGCGCTGCAGGCCCAGCTGAGCCAGATGGCCACCGAGGCCGAAATTCAGCGATCGACCCTGCTGGCCGATGTAGAAGCCACCGCCAACACCTTCAGGCAGCAGGTGCGGGTGCTCCAGGACAGCGCCGGTGAGCAGCAGCTGCAGGTGATCGACGGGCTGCGGGCGATGGAAGCCGCCTTTGCCGAGCAGCTGGCCCAGGTGCGAGAGATGATCTTTACCCGCCGCGATCGCGTGCTCGACAAAATCGACAGCTTTGATGCCCGCCTCAGCGAAGACCTGGCCAGCCTGGGCACCACCACCGCCGAGCGCGAAGCCGCCGCCCGCACCCAGCTCGATGGCCTGATGGCCGACATGGCCGAGCGCTTTGCCCGGCTCGAAGCCGACATCGAGGCGGGGCGCGAGGTCACCCTGGGCCGCCTGGGCGACCTGCAGCAGAGCTACCGGGTGCGGCTAGAGGCCATTCAGGCCGAGGCCCAGCACCAAAAAGACGAGATCATGGGTCGGCTGGGAGAAGTGGCGCCCCAGTACCTGGCCGACTCGTTTATGAGCGAGGCGCGGCAGCAGTTTACCACCCTCACCGACAAGCTGAGTCGGCTGGAGACCAACCGGCCCCAGCTGTTTCTCACCGCCGATGAGTACATCGGCCGGGGCGATCGCTACCTGGCCGACAGCGACTACGCCTTGGCGGTGGCTGAGTACGACAAAGCCCTTGAGATTCAGCCCGTCAACACCCAGGTGTGGCTGAATCGAGCCCAGGCCCAGCAGGCCCTAGAGCAGCTGGAAGGCGCGATTGACTCCCTCGACCACGCCCTGGAGCTAGAGCCCAAACACACGGTCGCGCTGCTGCAGAAAGGCTTAATTCTGCGCGAGCTGCGCCGCCACGAAGACGCCCTGACGGTATTTGACCAGCTCACCGCGATCACCCCCGACGATGCCAAAGCCTGGCTCAACCGGGGCATGGTGCTGAGCCGCCTCAAGCGCCGCGAAGAGGCCATCAACGCCTTTGACCGCGCCCTCGAAATTCACCCTGAGTACCACGAAGCCTGGGTTAATCGCGGCGTGTCCTACGGCATTTTGCAGCAGCACGAGGAGGCCTTTAACTCCTTTGACAAGGCGGTCGAGTACCAGGCCAACGACGCGATCGCCTGGCTCAACCGGGGCCTCTCGCTGATCGAGCTAGAGCGCTACGACGACGCCCTGGCCAGTTTTGACAAAGCCACCCGCTTCAACCCCGAGGCCCCGAAAGCCTGGGACAACCGGGGGCTGGCCCTGGTCAAGCTGGGCCGCGACGACGATGCCATCAAGAGCTTCGATCGCGCCATTGCCCTCGACCCCGACTACCCCAAGGCCCACTACCACAAGGCCCTCTGCTACGCCCTTCAGCGCCAGTTTGACAACGCTATGGAAGCGCTACAGCAGGCGGTACGCCTCGACCCCGACTACCGCGAAGAGGCCCGCACCGAACCCGCCTTTGACGAGCTCTGGAGCGACAACTGGTTCCGCGAGCTGGTCGAAAAATAGGGTCAGACGATTCCTAAACCTCCATGGGTGTCAACTTCAGCAGCGCCATTGGCCGCTAAAGCCATGCCCAAAGGGTTAGGAATGTGACTAAAATGCTGGTGCTGCAATCGGCAGAACTTTGATAAACATCGTGCTTTGGGTATTGGCCATCGGAGCGTTGACCCTGGCCGTCGCAGAGGTTTTTCTGCGGGTCAGGTATGGCCTGGGCAACCCACCCCTCTACGTGGCCGACACCCGCACCGGCTACCGCCTGGCCCCCAATCAAACCCTGCGGCGGCGGGGCAACCGCATTGCCGTCAACGAGTACTCGATGCGGGGGCCTGCCCTCTCGCCCCGCCGCCCGGCCGACACCCTGCGGGTGCTGATGGTGGGCGACTCGATTGTCAACGGCGGCTGGTGGACCGACCAGGCCGAGCTGCTGTCCCTTAAGGTGCAGGCGGCCCTAGACCCGCTCAAACCCACTCAGTTTCAGCGGGTGGAGGTGCTCAACGCTTCGGCCAACTCCTGGGGACCGCGCAACGAGTTGGGCTACGTGCTGCGGTTTGGCACCTTTGAAGCCCAGGTGGTGCTGCTGGTGCTCAATACCGACGACCTGTTTGCGATCGCGCCCCACAGCTACGACCTAGGCCGCAACCCCCAGTACCCTACCCGCCGCCCGCCCCTGGCCCTGGGCGAGGCCCTGGCCCGCCGCCGCAAATATACCCCCAGCGCCGAACTACAGGCCCTGTGCGACCAGGGGGGCGATCGCGTCGGCGTCAACCTGGAGGCCCTGCGCCAGCTCAAGCAGACGGTTGAGGCTGCCGGGGGAGTCATGGCGATCGCCATGACTCCCCTGCGCCGAGAGCTGCAGGACGACGGCCCCCGCGACTACGAGCGGGTCGCCCGCCAGCGGCTGACCGCCTTTGCCCAGGCCGAGAGCATTCCCTATCTCGATTTTTTGCCCCAGTTTCAGCAGACCCGCTACGAACCGCTGTACTTCGACCACATTCACCTCAGCGCCGAGGGCAACCGCTGGGTGGGGCAGGCCCTAGCCGAACTCGTAGCCGCAGTCTGGCACCAGTCTCCCGACGCCGCCCCATTGCCATCCCACGACCCCCTGAGTGACCTCTGGTAGCCAAAACCTGCGATCGCCACTATTCTGGATAACCCTTCGGGCTTTTGCGCGGTGCGCCGCTGGCCAGTCGCCTTTGGCACCCAGCTAACTGGCTGAGATGCAGCCATTGCTGCCCATTCGACCCAAGCCGACTAGATTTAACCGATCACATCGCGTCACAGCACAACATTTCTTAATATCGTGTTACATTGTGCCTGGCCGCACTTGTGCCGAGCCTGTGTCAATCGCAAAGGAGAACTACCGATGTATCCCCAATCCCCTATGAACCTGGAACGGCGGAAGGTCGATATCCTCCAACTGTTCTTTTTCCTGCTGGGTGCCCCCCACATTTCGGGGGCTCTACGCTCTGCCGAGCGGCGACGCCAGCCCAAAACACCCGTTATGCAGTACGTGTCAGTTGCGCTCCTGGCCATGGCGATCGCCAGTGCCGCCGAAATGTGGCTGCTATAGGAGTATGAGGTTTGAGGTTCCGGGTGTACGGTGTCCAGTGTAAGGCCGGTCGTGGACCTTACACCTTATGCCCTGAACCCCACTAACCTCTCATCTTGCTTGGCAGACTACTACCCTTCCTGCTGTATCTCGCTGTAGGCCGTGTAGACTCCCTGCACCGTGTACCAGTTCAAAAACACCCGCGCCAGTTCCAGGGCCACCTGGGGTTTGCCCTGGTCGATCAGCCAGCGCAGCAGGGGAGCCATCGTTTTTTCGTTGAGCCTGCCGCCAACCGTGAGCACCCCCCACAAAATGCGGTGCAGCCAGGTCATCTGAACCATCATCTTCACCTCGCGGGTGGGGTGCTTTTGGTAAAACAGCGCCCCCATGCGGCCCCGCTGAATTTCTTGGTCGATCATCTTGGGAATTTGGTCGAGGGCGAAGGGGGCGTGGTAGTGGTAGCCTGTGGCCTCGGGCACTTTGACCATTGAGACGCCCAGGTTCTTGAGCCGCACCCCCAGTTCGAGATCTTCCCAGCCGTAGAGGCGAAAGTCGGGGTCAAACAGACCGGCAGTGAGCAGCCAGTGGCGGGCGATCGCCACATTGGCGGTGTCAAAAAAGGCGTTAGAAAAGTCGGTGACCTTGGCGGCTTCGCCGGTGGGCTGCTCAAAGTTGCAGGTATTCACCAGGCGACCGGCGCTAAAGGCGCGATCGTCCCCCAGCCGCTGATAGGCGTCACTCAGGGCCTGGGCGTGGGCCTGTAGCGCCCCCGGCACCAAAATTACATCACTGTCGATAAAGGCAATGGTGTCGCCC
Organism: Nodosilinea sp.; assembly: GCA_035644955.1. GTDB lineage: Bacteria > Cyanobacteriota > Cyanobacteriia > Phormidesmidales > Phormidesmidaceae > Nodosilinea. The sequence continues at coordinate 5,033 of DASQNN010000126.1, forward strand.
TGGGCCACCTCAACCCCGTAGTTGCGGGCCGCCCCGGCTCCGCCGTGGTGGCGTTCAAACAGGCGCACGTGGGGAAACTCAGCAGCATTTTGCCGCAGCCAGGCCTGGGTGCCGTCGGTTGAGCCATCGTCTACCACCACCAGTTCGTAGTCGGTAATCAGCGTCGGGTCGTAGATTTGCTGCTCCAGGGCACGGAGGCACTTTTCTAGGATGGGTTGGCGGTTGTAGGTGGGGGTAACAACGCTGATAAACACGGTGGGCCTTCCAAATAGCGTTATCATCCTAGCGCCTTCCCTTCCCCCTACGTTAAAGGACTGGCCGGGCAACTGCGCCGCGCCGAAAAATCCGTGGCATAATTCAGTATGTATGAACTTTAGTTCAAGTGTATTTTGCGGGCGACGCGACGGGTTGTAGGCAGGGCGCACAGCAGTGAGCAATCGGGGTCAGAGCAATAACGGATTGGGTGGCCGCCTGGGGATAGTAGCCCTGGTGGTGCTGGGCGTTTGGGGCTGCTCTAGCCCCGGGCCAGCCCCCGGCCCCCGCAACGTTACCCTGCACCAAAAGTGGGCGCTGCAGCCGGGCGATCGCCTGGCTGGGTACCAGGTGCAGAGCGGTCTGGGCGACATTACCCTCGACCTCCAGGGCAAGCGCGTGTTTATGCCCTTCGACGGCCAGGTGCAGCCCGACGAAGGCAAGGTCGATCTGTGCGTCATTTTGTCGAGCCCCGACGTGCCCGCCTACCTGTTTCGCATCTGCGGGCTGCGCCAGGCCAAACTGGGCGATCGCACCCAGGGCGAAGCCATCGGCAATGGCGACACCGTGGCCTTTGCTACCCTGCGGCGACAGACCGATGGCAGCTGGGCCATGGTCGAACCCGCTAAAGAAATGATTGCCCAGTTTGTAAC
>DASQNN010000127.1:0-1756 GCA_035644955.1 Nodosilinea sp.
ACACAGCTGAGTCGCTTCACATCATGCTCGTCGAGCCTGCGTTTCGTAGGCCTTTCTCTACATGCCATCGCTACATGGCAAGGAGTTTATTATGACCCAAAACGTCCTTTCGGGCCGGCGCAATGTGGCGCTGGTGGGTGCCTATTCCAGCGGTAAGACTACACTACTAGAAAGCATGCTCTCGGTTGCCGGAGCCATAACCCGCAAGGGCAGCGTCGATGAGGGCAACACCCTCGGCGATAGCTGCCCGGAGGCCCGTACCCGACAGATGACCGTTGAACTAAATGCCGCCAGTACTGAGTACGGCGGCATTTGTTTTACGTTCGTAGACTGCCCCGGCTCGGTAGAGCTACAGCAGGAAACCAACCATGCCCTGATGGGGGTCGATGCGGCGATCGTAGTTTGCGAAGCCGACCCCAACAAGGTGCTCACCCTCTCCCCTCTACTGCAATTTTTAGACACCTGGGAAATTCCTCACCTAATCTGGATCAACAAGCTCGATCGCGCCAACGGTACCTTTGCCGACGTATTAGCCGCCCTGCGCCAGATCTCCTCTCGCCCGGTGATTCCTCAGCAGTACCCAATTCGCCAAAATCAGGACCTGGTGGGCTTTATCGATTTGGTAACCGAGCAGGCCTTTCACTACCACCCCGGTGCCCCCGCCGACCCTGTACCTCTGCCCCCTTCGCTTCAAACAGAGGAACAGGCCGCCCGGGCCGAAATGCTCGAAACCCTGGCCGACTACGACGACCACCTGCTCGAAGAACTGCTGGAGGATATTACCCCCCCGGAGGACGAAATTGTCCGTGACCTAAAAATGGAGCTGGGGGCCGACCTGATTGTGCCCGTGTTTATTGGCGTGGCCCAGGCCGACTACGGCGTGCGGCCCCTGCTCGATGCCCTGGTCAAAGAAGCGCCTGAACCCAGCATTACCTGCGATCGCCGTGGCATTGCCTGCGACGACGCCACCCTGGCCCAGGTGCTCAAGACCTACTACACGCCCCAGGGCGGCAAGCTGTCGCTGGTGCGGGTCTGGTGCGGCGAGCTGAAGGATGGCGATAGTTTAAATGGCGACCGCATGGGCGGCCTCTACGACCTGATGGGCGCTCAGCAGAGCAGTCTCAGCCGGGCCGAGGCCGGTCGCATTGTCGCGGTCGCCCGCTTAGACAGTGCCCAGACCGGCGATACCCTGACCACGGCGGGCAACTACCCCGACACGCTGCTGCCCAAAGCTCCTGTTATCGACCCGGTCTACGCCCTGGCCATTACCCCCGCCAAGCGCAGCGACGAGGTCAAACTCAGCGCCGCCCTCACCAAGCTGCTGGAAGAAGACCCCTCCCTCTTTTGGGAGCAGCACGGCGACACCCACGAGGTGATTCTTTGGGGCCAGGGCGATGTACACCTGAAGCTGGCGATCGATCGCCTGGGTCGCAAGTACAACCTGCCCATGACCACCCACCTGCCCCAGGTGCCCTACAAAGAAACTATTCGCCAGGCCAAAGACTCTGTGCACGGGCGCTACAAGCACCAGAGCGGCGGCCACGGCCAGTTTGGCGATGTGTATCTCTCCATTCAGCCGCTGCCGCGCGGCGATGGCTTTGCTTTTAGCGACACCATTGTGGGCGGTGTGGTGCCCAAGCAGTACATTCCCAGCGTTGAAACCGGTGTGCGCGAGTACCTCGACCACGGGCCGTTGGGTTTTCCGGTGGTGGATGTGGCGGTGACGCTCACCAATGGCTCGTACCACAACGTCGAT
>DASQNN010000128.1:0-15208 GCA_035644955.1 Nodosilinea sp.
CTACGAAATCAACACCCGCTTCCTTGACCTGGTGCGAATGAAGTTCCCGAAGGATGGGGAGCGCCTGGCCCGGATGTCGCTGATTGACGAAAGCGGCGATCGCTACGTGCGCATGGCCAACCTGGCCTGCGTCAGCAGCCACACCATCAACGGCGTCGCCGCCCTGCACAGCGAGCTGCTCAAAGAAACGGTGCTGCGCGACTTCTACGAACTCTTTCCCGAAAAGTTTTGCAACATGACCAACGGCGTTACCCCCCGCCGCTGGATGGTGCTCAGTAACCCCCGCCTGAGCACGCTGATTACAAACCGCATCGGCGATCGCTGGATCAAGCATCTCGACGATCTCAAGCAGGTTGAACCCTTGGCCGACGACGCCGGGTTTCGCGACGAGTGGCGCGCCATTAAACAGGCCGTCAAGCGCGACCTGGCGGGCCGCATTCACGACCAGTTCGGCATTTTAGTCGACCCCGCTTCGCTGTTCGATGTGCAGGTCAAGCGCATCCACGAGTACAAGCGTCAGCACCTCAACGCGCTGCACATCGTCACCCTCTACAGCCAGCTCAAGCAAAACCCCAGCCTCGCCATCGCCCCGCGCACCTTTATCTTTAGCGGCAAGGCGGCCCCCGGCTACGCCATGGCCAAGCTGATGATCAAGCTGATCACCGCCGTGGGCGACATGGTCAACAAAGACCCCGACCTGCGCAACCAGCTCAAGGTGATCTTTTTGCCCAACTACAACGTCACCAACAGCCAGCGCATTTACCCCGCCTCTGACCTGTCAGAGCAAATTTCTACCGCCGGGTTCGAGGCCTCGGGCACCGGCAACATGAAGTTTGCCATGAACGGAGCGCTTACCATCGGCACCCTCGACGGGGCCAACGTCGAAATTCGCAATGCCGTGGGGGGCGAAAACTTCTTCTTGTTTGGCCTCACCGCCCCCGAGGTGGTCACCCTCAAACAGGAGGGCTACCACCCCTACAGCTATTACCAAAACAACCCGCTGCTTAAAGACGCCATCGACCTGATTGCCTCAGGCCACTTTTCCCACGGCGACGCCGGCCTGTTTCAGCCGCTGCTCGACAGGCTGCTGCACCACGACCCGTTTATGCTGCTGGCCGACTACCAGGCCTACGTCGACTGTCAGCAAACCGTAGGCCAGGCCTACAGCGACAGCGACAACTGGACCCGCATGGCCATTCTCAACTCGGTGCGGATGGGGAGCTTTTCGAGCGATCGCTCCATTGCCGAGTACTGTAGCGACATTTGGAAGGTATCCCCTTTCCCCGTCGGCCTAGTAGACTACGGCGAACTCGGCAGCGGCCGCAGCGGTAAGCTCATGTGCAAGCTGAACTAATCGCGGTTGTCCGACCCCAGCGGGCCAGGGGCTTGCGCCCTTTGAGATTTTGGGGGTTGCTGAATACGGTATGTATCAAAAACGCAACGCCTTTCGTAGGGGCGTAGGCGCAGCCAAGCCAAGGGCTTTATGACCGTTTGCCCTTACCCAAATTCATGCCTCATACTGAATCCGCCTTGGCTAGGCCCGGTTGGGCTGGGCAAACACCGTTTGCCCCTACGCAAGCCGCCTATTTGGGGTCGGGGTTATGTGATTTGGACTTGTTATCAGTTCCGCAACGCCAGATTTTGACTCCCCCAGAATTGGAGGGCTGGGGGGAGCAAATCATCCCTGCGCTAAGCAACGCTTCCTTAAATAGGCGGCACCGGCGGCAGGTCTGAGACTTCGGCAATCTGATCTAGACTGCTGCTGCGAAACTCGGTTTGGGCCAAAAACCGAAAGGTCTCCTGATACATCGGCTTCCAGTAGTCGTTGCTCATGCTTTGGCTGACCTCCAGCGGGTCAACCATAGGGTGGGGCACCAGAGCGCCGCTGGGAAAGGTGTAAAGGTAGTGGTTGTCGTAGCGCTTAAAGAGGGAGGCGCGAGTCAGCGACTGGGCAAAATTCTGGTTGGTTTGAATGTCGGCGGCGTCTTCGTTTTCGGTCAGAATCATCAGCGTGGGTTTGGGGCGCAGGGCCGCGACGTTGTCACTCTTTTGCACAAAGGCCCCAAACCGATTGGCGGCGGTAAAGCAGCCCAGCGGAAACCTCAACTCATCCCAGCCCACCTCTCGAATATCGAGGGGGCCGGCCAGGTTGACGTAGCGCTCTCGGGTTTCGCCATACACCTCCAGCAGCGGCGCAAAGGCGACCACCTTGGCTACTCTCTGGGGATTTTGAGCCGCCAGAGCCAGGGCAACGGCCCCCCCGACCGACAGCCCCACCGTGTAGATAGGACCGGGCATAGCCTCTAGCTCGGCCAGACGGGCCTGGGCATCGGTTAGGTAGGCCCGGTGAGACGACACAAAATAGCGGTCAAAGTCGGGGTCGTTATCTCGCTCGATGGCCGCGACGATGTCGAGCAGACGGGGCTCTAGGCGGCGCAGGCGGGCTACTAACCCGACCATCTGCACGGGGGTGGGAGCCAGGCTGCCCTCGCTAGAGGCCGCCATGTTGGCGAGAAAGTGCTGGAGCACCGGGTCGGCGTTGACCTTTTCCCGCAGGGGCGTCAAAATTTCGGGCTTGAGGTCAACCTGGGGCCAGTACTGGTCGGGCAGGCGATAGGCATGGCCGGCCAGCGGCGCCTGGTAGACGTTAAAGCCGTTGCGAAACAGATAGTCGGCCAGGCGCGACATTTGGTGCGGCTTGGCGCTAAAGCCGTGAAACATTAGAACCGTGCCCTTGATCGGGGTGTCGGCTCCGTGGAAAAGGTAGTAGGGAAAGGCGCCATCGCGGCGATCGGGGCTGCTGGCGATGGTTTGTACGTAGGCGTCAATGCGCTGCCGCGTAGTTTGCAGCTGGGTGTCTGTGGGACGCGTAGGGCTGTTTTGTAGAGTGACCATAGACCTAAGGGGGTGGGGGCAACCACCATTATGGCCGAGAGCTTAGGTTTGGCTGAGGGTTGGCGGAGGGGCTAGCCCAAATTCCACCAGGGCTGGGTAAAAATTGCGGTTCTCGTGGCTGGAGCGGCTGAGCTTGATCAGGGCAAAGCGCTGGAGCGGGGGCAGCGATCGCCACTGCGCCAGACTAATGGTTGCCCCCAGCCCTTCGGCCTGGGTTTGCACCTCGGCAGGAATGTTTTCAGCGTTGTGCCAGGGGGGGGTGGGGTCTACGGCCAGGGTAGAGGCGGGGCCGCCCTGCACCTGCTGCACTAGGTCTTGCACAGCAGCGGCGTAGGCGATCGCCGCCTCGCCGTCGGTACAGGGCAGCTGGGTCAGACGCTGGCGATCGGCCGTGCTAAACCGGTGCCAGTGCTCGAGCTTGAGCTTGACGCCGCAGGTGTCGAGCTTGAGGCGCACCTGCATGGGAATGCAGCGCAGTGACTCCACAAAGTCGGCCTCAAACTGAAAAAAGTCGCTGTCTTGGGGGCGGCGGGTCATGGCAATAGCGGGCGCTAGGCCCACCCTATTGGGGCTGAATCGAGTACACCTGGAGCTGATAGGTCTGCCCCTGGTGGGTAACCGTGACCGGAGCGGGGCCACCCGCGGCGACGGCTGGGGGGCCGGGCAGGGGGGTAAAGGTGACGCGTTCGATCTGTTCTCCAGGGGCGGGGGTGAGGGTTTGGGCCACCTGGCCCGCCTGCTCTAGCTGCTGCGTCAGCGACACCAGGCCACTGAGACCATTGATCAAGTCGCGCAGGTTGCGGCGCAGGGTAGGGTCGCCCGTCAGCTCGTCCACGTCGGCCATCACCTTGTGGGCGCTCTGAAACACGCTGCGGGCCGAGTCCAGGGTCTGCTGCAGCATGATCAGGTTTTGGGGGCTGTTAAAGGTGCCGGTAATCGAGCGGAGATTGGCGGCGGCCAGGGCGGCATCGGTGGAGAGGCGATCGAGGTTGGTCACAAAGGGGCCGTCCTGAATGGCAGGCCGGAGGGTGGTGGTAATCACCTCCAGGTTGGTGGCGCTGCGGCTGAGGTTGTCGAGGGTGGTGACCAGGGTGCCCCGGTTGGTCACCACCAGGCGGTTGACCTCACCGCCGGTAACTTCAAACTGGGCGGCGGCGTTGCCAATGTTGTCGGTGGCGCGGTTGGCCGAGGCCATCAGCGGCCCCAGGTCGGCCTGCAGCTGCCGCGACAGAAAAATCAGCTCCGTGGACAGCAGGTTGGCACTCTCGGTCAGGGTGGTCGTGTTGTTGAGGGTGACCTTAAGGTCATTGATCAGTTCTGGGTCGGAAAAGGCATTGGCCAATCCCTCCGCCGAGCGAAGCAGCGACTCGTAGCTCGCTCCCACAAAGCCTTCCAGGCGATCGCCATTGCAGATAATGGTGCTCCCTGGGCAGGTTTCTGCGGTGGGGCTGAGGGCCAGCTCCGGCGAAGTGAGCAGGCGCTGGGGGGTAATGTCAATGGTGGTGTCGCCAATCAGCCCCGACTGATTCACAAAAACGGTCGACTCGCGCGGAATGCGGAGATTGTTGTCGGTAATTTCTACCGTCACATCTACAGCATTGGCCGTGGGAGTAATGGTGAGCACTCGCCCGATGGGAACGCCCCGGTAGCGCACGCTCGTGCCATCTTGCATACCCAGGGTGTTGGTAAACACAATGGTGGCCTGATAGCTGCGGCTACCGGGGTTGAGCCCCCGCAGCCACAGCACCAGTCCCGCAAACAATCCCACCGCAACTAAGATTAATAGCCCCACCGACCCTTCTCGAATTGCCCTTGCCCGCATGGTGCCTCTTACCCCAACCGTTTAACTGGATCGTTTCACTGGTTTGATCACATCCCTATTCTCCACATTCTCCACTGAATTAGCCCTATCTGACCTGGGTCAACGGCAGATTTGGCCAGGGGGGTGGGGGCATCCCCCGGCGCTACTGCACCATTTGAATTGGCCCCTCAACCCGCCCGCTAAAGAACTGTCGCACAAAGGGATTATCGGTTTCATCCACCGCGTTCACGGGCCCCTGCCACTGAACTTTGCCCCGGTGTAGAAAAATAATCCGGTCAGCGGTGCGGCGAATGGTGCTGTCCTGGTGGGTGACAATCAGGTAAGAGCTGCACCCGTTGCTGCCCTTAATCGAGCGAATCAGGTCTTCGATCACCGTAGAGGCAATGGGGTCAAGCCCCGCCGTCGGCTCGTCGTACAGCAGCAGAGCCGGTCGATCCTGAGGATTTTCGGGGTTGGATACAATAGCCCGGGCAAAACTGACCCGTTTGCGCATCCCCCCCGACAGCTCTGCCGGGTAGCGTTTCCCGGTGCCGGGCAGTCCCACCATGTCGAGCACATCATCGACAATCTGGCGAATCTGGCGGGCGGGTAGGTCAGAGTGCTGATACAGCAAAAACCCGACGTTTTCCTCCACGGTGAGCGAATCAAACAAAGCCGCCTGCTGAAACACCATGCCAATACCCACGGGGTCGGATGAATCTTCGATCAGCCCTTCGCGCCGTTTCCCCTGGACGTAAATTTCTCCTTCGTCCGGGGAAAGCAGCCCGGCAATAATTCTCAAAATCGTCGATTTGCCCGTGCCGGAGGGACCAATAATTGCCACCGCCTCGCCCGGATAGAGGGTCAAATCGATATTGTCGAGCACCTGGTTGCCGCCAAAGTGCTTCGAAATGCCCCGTAGCTCCAGCAGCACCTCGCGATCGCAGTCGGCCGAATTGGGGTCCGGTTGGGGAACCATCCCTAAGGCTAGACCGGTGGTGGGCTGCCCCAACTCAGGGCCATGGTCGTGGAAATCGGGCATAGACCTTACCGATATGTGTACCCAGTGTATGTCGGGGGGTGTGGCCGCCCAGGCCCGTTTCCTGAGCGGGTGGCTTTACCAAGCATTAACAGTCTTGGGGGTATATTCATGCCTTGACTCTATCAAATAGCCGCTAAAATCGAAGGCGCTGGTGCTCAATCCGATCAAAGGCAGCTTGAAGTACCCCCAGATGTTTAAGGCCACACCACGAAGGCGGGTCGTCAGGGTGGCCAATGGTTGACCTGGGTTAGGAAAGCTCAACGGCTGTCAGCCCAGCAAACCTCTGTTTTTGCCTGCCGCTCAGGTTGGTCAGACCGCTATCGACCTCCTTATACATGTTCTTAAAACCCCTTTATCAGGCCCTGACCCGGCTGTTTCGTCAGGTCAGGCAGGAGACCCTAACCCTGGCCCCGCCCCGGCAAGTCAATCGGCTGATGTGGTGGCTGGCCCCAGGGCTACTGGTCAAGCGATGGCTGTTTCTCAGCATGGCTGGGGTGCTGCTGGTGGGGCTGGGAGTCATGATCTGGCTGAGGCTGACGCCGGTGTTTTTTACCGGACGGCTGCTGGGGGCGGCCCTGCGGGCGTTTACCACCCACGTACCCAACTACGTTAGCGGCCCCTTGGGCATTTTGCTGGGGCTAGGGCTGATTTTTTGGGGCCAGAGCCGCACCGTAGGGGCCATTACCGACGTGCTGATTCCCGGCAACGAGGAAGAGCTGTTAGATGCCCTGCTGACCCAGCGGCGACTGTCGCGGGGGCCAAAGATCGTGGTGATTGGCGGCGGCACCGGGCTATCCAATCTGCTGCGCGGCATGAAGCGGTACAGCTCTAACATCACGGCCATTGTGACGGTGGCCGATGACGGCGGGTCGTCGGGGCGGCTGCGGCGCGAGATGGGGGTGCTGCCCCCCGGCGATATTCGCAACTGCCTGGCGGCCCTGGCCGACGAAGAAAAACTGCTGACGGAGCTGTTTCAGTACCGGTTTGAGTCGGGCAACGGACTGGTGGGCCACAGCTTTGGCAACCTGTTTTTGACCGCCATGAACGAGATCACGGGCGATCTGGAGCAGGCCATTGCCGCTAGCTCCAAGGTGCTGGCGGTGCGGGGCCAGGTGTTGCCCTCGACTTCGGTGGATGTGCAGCTCTGGGCCGAGCTAAGCGACGGTCGCCGGATTGTGGGCGAGTCAAAAATTACCGAGGCGCGGGGCCGAATTGTGCACATCGGCTGTCTGCCCCCCAATCCACCGCCGCTGCCCAAGGCGATCAAGGCGATCGAAGAGGCCGACTACATTGTGATGGGGCCGGGCAGCCTCTATACCAGCATTATTCCCAACCTGCTGGTGCCCGACCTGGTGAAGGCGATCGCGGCCCGCCAGGTGCCCCGCATCTATGTGTGCAACATTATGACCGAGCCGGGCGAAACCGACGGGTTCTCGGTATCTGACCACATTCGGGCGATCGACTCGGCCTGTGGCTGCTACCTCTTTGACGCGGTGCTGGTGCAAAAAATGATGCCCTCGGAGGCGGTGATCAGCCACTACGCCAGGGCGGGGGTAGGGCCAGTACTGCTCGATCGCGCCGCCATTCTAGACTCGGGTCGCCGCATTATTGCCGCCAATGTGATGGAAGAGGGCGAGGACCTCACCGTGCGCCACCACAGCGAGCGCCTGGCCCGGGTGCTGCTGCGCTGGTATACCCGCACCCAGCGCATGTGGTAGCAGGGGAGATCAGGAGGGGTCGGTGTTGAACCGTCGCCCCACCCAGCCGACAATGCCGCTGGCGATCGCGCCCGCCATCAATACGCTGAGGGCGGGCAAAATCAGCGGATTCCACAGGGAGTACCAGAGGTCTAGGCCGAGGTCTAGGTTCATGCTGCGCCCCAGCACAGCCACCAAAAACCAGCCCAGACTGAGCAGCACTAGCCCCAGATCGGCCACCAGTACCCAGCTAATGAGGCTAGAAATGCGTTGTGTAATGGGTGTTTGTTTCATCGCAGTGCTGATTAAGAGGGCCGTAGATGGATAAGCCAGAGAGCGGTGAAGATAGATCAAATGAACTAGACGACGAACTAAATGCTGTCGTTGCCAGCCCCGATCTTCCCCGATCTCCAACTCTGATCCTAAAGCAAAAATAGGCTGCTCCAGGGTTAGAGCAGCCTACCAACAAAGACTAAGTTATTAACTGTTTGATACAAAAATCGCCTTGAGTTAAGGCAGGTAGGTAGCTGGCCCGAAGTTATCTTAAGCGTCTAAGTTCTGTATCAACAGGTTGTCGGGGTCGACGTAGTGGCAAACGGCATCATCCACACAGATGAGGGCCCAGCCTGAGGCTTCGATACTGACCAGTTCGTAATCGGCATCTTGTACAAAAAAGCCCTTGTGGTTACGAGTCTCGGGCTTGATTCCAACGGGGTTGTTCGACATGACTATGCTCTCCAGAAAACAGCGACCAGCAACGATAAAGAAAAGCTTATGGCTTACTTGAGAAAAGCCTATCATTGCCTTCATGAGAATTTTATTAAGTAATTTAAGGGTTTATTGCACAAAGAAGGGCTGAATCGAGGTAGAGCTGCGATCGCTCCGGGGTCATTCCTCAGCAATCCCTTGATTTATGGTTTGTTGAAGCCCGATGCACATTTTTTTTGCTGTTGGGGGAAGGTTAACTTAAGTTTTATGAATTCTCTATGAGTCCCCGGAAGTTTTAGAAAGAGTGGTAGAAATACTTACGATTTTATCAGGATTCTCTTACGTTTCAGCGTATTCTCGCTTGATCCTCGTCAGTTTTTCTACCCTAGCAGTGTCAACGCCTCCGCAGTATTTCTAAAGCCACCGGTTTGCCCAGGTCCATTGGTTTAAATTTACGGTGTCTTAACAGGATGTCAGCAGTACAGTGTACTGGCTAAATTAAGCCCTTAACTCAAATAATAATTCGGCCTTTTTTAGGGGTCTGTGAATACAATTTGGGAGACTGACATCCTCCTTTTTGCAGATATTGCTATGACGTCACCGTGGTTAGGCTGGATTCAGCAGCTTCAGGGCATTGCCCAAACGGGGTTGCACTACAAAAATCATCCTTTTGATACAGAGCGCTATCGGCAGGTGCAGGAAATCGCTGACGCCATGCTGGCTGCGATCGCCGATGTCGAACCCCAAACCCTGGCCGACCTATTGCACCAGGATGTCGGTCATGCCACCCCCAAAATCGAGGTGCGCGGCGTTGTGTTTCGCCACGGCAAACTGCTCCTGGTGCAGGAAAGCTCTGACGGTCGGTGGTCGTTGCCCGGCGGCTGGGCCGACATCGGCGACTCGCCCAGCCGAGCCGTGGAGCGGGAGATTTTTGAGGAGTCGGGCTATACCACCCGCGCCACCAGGCTGCTGGCCGTCTACGATCGCGCCAACCCCCGCCACGGCCACCCGCCCGCTCCGTACCACAGCTACAAGCTGTTTTTCCGCTGTGATATTGTCGAAGGCCAACCAACCCCCAGCTACGAAACCACCGCGATCGACTTTTTCGGCCCCGATGCCATTCCACCGCTGTCGCCGGGCCGTAACGGCCTCAACCAAATTCAGCGCTGCTTCGACCTTTGGGATCACCCCGACCAGCCGGTCGAGTTTGACTGATCTCGGTTAGGCATGGCAGAGAGCCTTGGGTCATCTCTCTAGGCCATGCCTTATCGGATGAGGGATTGCTGAACATAGATATGGTACTGAATCCGCTTTGGCTACCCCCGGTTGGGCTGGGCAAACACCGTTTGCCCCTACGCAAGCCGCCTGTTTTTACGCAAATTCATGCCTTTAGCAACATCTGCCGCGACAGATTACCCGGTCTTGCTCAACGCTCCCTGAAACACCCGCTCACCGACTGGCACTACCCCAGAAGGCAATAGCTGCAGCGGACTGAGCTGATTGGAGCTGGCCGTCAGCGGCTCGTAGGCAATGGTGATCGGAAAGTTGCGCTGCTCAAAGGCCTCAAGCAGCTGCTGGCGAGGCAGCTCTGCCGGGTCGATAAAGGCGGGGTCGTAAAGACCTGCACAATCGATCGCAAAATTTGGGTAGGGGTAAAGGTGTCTCGCACCGCTTGGGTTTGCTGAAACACCTCGTTTACCCCCTGCATGAGAAACAGGTTGGCGATAAAGGTCTGGAGGTCAAACAGGGTACGCGCCAGGCCAAATACCGTGCGGCCCAGCAACACGTTGACCAACCGCTACCACCAGGGCAGGCGCGGCTGGGCGGGCTGCCACAGGTCGAGCGCCGCCGCCGCCATGCCTTCAGACAGTCCCTGGTTCATGCGACCCAGCTGGGTGGTGAGCCAGCTTTGGGCGGCGGCGGTGAGCACACAGTTGGCCGCGTCGCCGCCCACGCACACCCGGGTGCCAAAGAGGTGCTGAAGCTGCTCGGCCAGCACCTCTTCCCAATCCTGGGCGTTGCGGTTGAGGTCGATCGCCTGAATTAGCTCTTGGTTAGAAAACTGAAACCCATTTACCGCCGGGTCAAAGTTGGGCAGCGCGACCCTGCCGTTGGGCAGCGCTTCGAGCTGGGCGAGCCAGTCAGGGCTGCTACGGGCCGAAGCGGAGCGGCCAGGCTCTGAGGCCAGCGCCAGGGAGGGTGCTAGATAGGTTGACAGCTGGGCGGTGACAAAGGCGGTCAGCAAAACAATGGCCAGCCATCGCCACCGCCGCCTTTGACTGAAGAAGAGGTTGTTAATCTTAGCCACCGTGCTGCCTAAGCCTGAGTACGCTGCCTGTGATTTTACTAAAGCTGCTAGCCAACGCGGTCAAAGCTCAGGCCGTGCCGATCGCCGGTGCAAAAGGGCGCGCTTTTAGGTGCCCCAAAAATGGGGCTAAAACGGGTTGGATTATAAAGTTTTTTCTTATATTGTTGGGGCAGGTTTTTACTCCCTGACGCCGACGGTTTCTTTAGCTAGAATCGGGTCCCCGGCGATCGCAGCGTCGAGTAATACCTCCATCACATCAGGGTGCTTCTGAGGATTTATCTATGATTTTTCACCTTCCCCCGGCTCTTCCCCCAGCGGGTGCTACTCCAGCGGGCGTTATGTATGCAGGCTTGGTTGAGGTCGCTACGAGCAGCGAAGACTGCAAACCCGGTAGCCGCGACTGCTTTCCCCGCGATCTGGTGGGTCAGGCCTCCAAACCGGTTACCGTTCTGGCCGTTACCGTCCTAGCTCCCGAAGCTATGAATCTGGCCGTGGCCCGTTTGTTCCCCCTTGGGGGCGCGGCGTAGCGACGGTTGTGCCCCATGGGCAAGCCAAAATCTAGGCGGCGGCTGACATGGGGCTGGGGTGCAGCAGCTCCATGTCTAGGCTGGCGGCGGCCAGCGCCAGCGCCTCGATCGACTCTGGGGCGGCTAGGTAGGGCAAAAGGCCCAGCACCGGGGTTTGGGTCAGGTTGGCGATCAAATCTGCCGGTGCCCACTGCTGGATCTGCTCGTCGGTGTAGGGCTGGGGGCAGTTGAGAATAATGCCGCGCAGGTCGATACCGCTCTGGCGGGCCAGGGCAACGTTGGCCACCGCCTGGGCGATCGCGCCCAGTTTGACCGGCACCACCAGCACCACGGGCAGGTGCCAGGCCGCCGCCAGGTCGGCCACGGTGAGTTCGTAGGTCACCGGTGACCCCAGCCCCCCCAGCCCCTCCACCAGGATCCACGGGTGCCGCTGGGTGCTGGCCTCTAAAGTGCGCCAGGCCAGGGTTAGATCGACGGTGCGCCCCTCTAGGGTGGCGGCCAGGGGCGGTGCCAGGGGCGCTTCGAAGTACTGGGGCGTAATGGCGTCTAGGCTGGCGTCGGGAAAGAAAAGGCGCTGGTACAGCTCGCGATCGCCCACCCCCGACTGAAAGGGCTTGAGCACCGCCGGGGCCTGGGCGGGCCGGTGCCGGTGCCAGTAGGCTAACAGGGCGCTAGTGACCACGGTTTTGCCGACCTCGGTGTCGGTACCCGCCACCAGCAGAGCATTCAGAGAAGCCATAGGTTCTTTAGCCGCGACAATTTTTTAACAGTGACCGTTGGGACTGGAGAATTAGGGATTTAGGGTTTCAGGTTTTAGGGGCCTGACCTTGGCGGTTTGCCCTGAGGCTTGAGGTTTTGAACCGCAAACCCTTGGGCGATCGCGGTCCTTCCTAGTTGGCCGATACCCGCAGCACGTAGTTGGCCGGTCGCGGCGACGAGACATCCACCAGGTAGTCGCCGCTGGTGGGCAGCTGCCCCTGCCACGACAGCACTCGGGAAGCATCGGGAATCATGGCGCCACCGGGAAAACGGACGTCGAGGGTGACGGGGCCGCTGACGCTAGGTAGGTCTAGGGCCAAAACCTGACCTTGCTGAGCGCTGACCACGTAGCGACGCACGCGGTCTTGGTTGACCTGCCCCGACACCTGCACACTGGTTTGCCCCGGCGGAATCTGCACCCGCTGCTCGGTCACGTTGGGGTCGCCCGTGGGCTGGGGCGCTGGCTCAGACGGCGGCGTAATCACCGGCGGGGGCTGGACGGTGGGCTCGGTCTGGGGCTGGGGTTCGGCGGTGGGTTCGGCGTCGGGCACCGCGCTGAGGCTTACTTCCAGCTCATAGTCGCTCTGCTCTAGCCCCTGTACGGGCCGCAGCTGCAGGGTGTACTCACCGGCAGCGGGGAGCGTGCCCTGCCAGTTCAACACCCGCTGGGCGGAGCTATCGACCGGCTGCCCCTGGGCGTTGAGCACCGTTATCAGCACCCCTTCTCCCTGCATTCTGGCCAGCAAGACCTGGCCCTCGCTGGCGCTGAGGCGGTAGTTGATGGTTTCGTTGCGGCGCAGGCTGCCGGTCACCGTGCGGTCTTCACCGGGGGAAATCGTCAGGTTTTGGTTGTACTCAACTGGGCTAGTTTGGGGGGTGGGGGTGGGCTCAGCCGTCGGTGCGACCGTGGGTACAGGCACCGGGTTGAGGGTGATCTCGGGGCTGGGCACGGGGGTCGGGGCGGGGGTGCGGTTGAGCAGGCTGACCAGCGTCCAGCCGCCCAACCCCGCCAGCAGAGCCAGCACTCCGCCAATTATCGCGACGGCCCAGGGGTTTTCCCACAGGGAGGTTGGTTCGGTGGCGGGCAATGGCGCAGTGTAGCTCGGCACTGGGGGCGGAGCGGCTACCTGGGTGGGCTGGTACTGTCGCCCCACCGCCACGGTTCTAACCTGGGAGGGGGACGGGGCCACGGTGGGCTGCCCCGGCAGGGAGCCTGTGGCGCCCAGGGCCTGGGCCATTTCGCTCACCGACTGGTAGCGATCGCCCGGTCGGTAGCTGGTGGCCCGCTGTAGCACCTGCAGTAGACCAGGGCTGAGGGTGGTAGGCAAGTTCCAGCTCAGGTTGACGTCGTCAAAAACATCCTGGGGCTCTTTGCCGGTGAGCAATACAATGGCCGTTACCGCCAGGGCGTAGAGGTCGCTGCTGGGGTAGGCCCGACCCGACTGCATCTGCTCGCTGGGGGCGTAGCCCAACTTGCCCACCGAGGTGGCCTGGCTGTGGGTACCCGGCGGCTGAATGCGGGTGACCACCTCTTTGACCACGCCAAAGTCGATCAGCACCGGCAGACTGTCGGCGCGGCGCTGCATTACGTTGTCGGGGCTGATGTCGCGGTGGATGATGCCCTTGCTGTGGATGTGGGCCAGCACCGGCAAAATCTGCTGCAAAAACTGCCGCACCTCTGCTTCAGAAAAGGTCATGCCCTGCTGCAAGCGCTGGTTCAGCAGGTCGCGGTAGGTGACGCCATCGATATAGTCCTGCACCAGGAACAGCCGCTGATTTTCCTCAAAAATGGCCTGAAATTTGGGGATCTGAGGGTGCTCGATGTTGTAAAGAATGGTGGCTTCGCGCTGAAACAGCTGCAGAGCCTTATCGGAAAACTGATCCCCCTGCTGAGGCTCCAGTTCTTTGATGGCGCAGCGTTCGTTAAAGCGGCCCAGGTCTTCGGCCAGGTAAGTGCGCCCAAAGCCGCCGTGGCCAAGCTCTTGCAGCACACGGTAGCGGTTCTGAAGGGTTGTACCAGGGATCAGGATGGGGTGCATAGATGAAGACAATTCAGGGCTGAAAACCGGCAGCCAGTCTGCCAGGAAGATCGCTACACCAGTTTACAGTAGGATTACCGACCCCGGCTTGAGCATTGCCAGGCCGGAATCTACGCCGGCAGCGGGTAGGAAGTCCCTACTGGAGGAATGCCAACCCCTTTGCAACAATAGGAAGGTGAAGGGTTAGTCTGCGATCGGGCGCTGGAATCGAGCACTGGAATGGGGTGCTGGAGTGGCGCGGCGGTGGCGATCGCACTGGGCGATCCTAAACCCCGATTTGGCAGTAGGACAGGCAGCGAGCTTAAATCGTAAAAGGCGGTTAGGCCATGGGGCTAGAGTTAATGGACAACGACGAGACACCTAAGCCCGCTCAGGCGCAGCAGACTAATCAACCCGCTGCAACCGGTGCGGCTGCCCCGGAGCGCACAGCTGCCCCCAGAGGCACCGCCCTCCCTAAGGGCCTAGACCCACGGTTAGCCCTGTCGGCATTGCTCAAGCGCCCCCTGCTGGTGGGCGGGCTGGGGCTCTCCGCCACCCTGGCGCTGGTGGGCAACGTGCATTTCAACCCCCTCGACGGTTCTACCCTGCTAAGCGCCATTGCAATGGGCTCGGGGGTCTGGTGGTGGCGGCGGAACGATCGCGCTCCGGTTGCCCCCAAACCCATTGCCCCGCCGGTTGTCGATCGCCCCCGGGTAGAGGCCGAACTGGCGGCCCTGGCCACCCTGATTGCAACCCTGGCCCAGGAGACTGAGTTGGTCAGCGGTTCAGCCCTATCTCTAGAGACGCTGAGAGCCGGCCTGACGACCTATCGCCACGAACATCAGGCGTTGGGCCGCGAGCTAGAGCGCCAAACGCTGCGGGTGGCGATCGCTGGGGACCCCCGCACGGGCAAAACCACCCTGCTCACCCTGCTCGCCGCCGAGGCGGAGCAAACCCCTAGCTCGGGCCTTTTAACCTTCGAAGAAGTCGCGTTGACCCCCACCGCCACCCCCGACTGGCTGAGCTATGACGGTCTGCTGCTTATTACCGACGGCGACCTGACCAACAGCGCCTATACCCTGCTGCGCGATCGCGTCATCGCCGGCCAGGGAACGGTGCTGGTGTTCAACAAGCACGACCACTACGACACCGCCGACCAGCAGACTATTTTGGCCCAGCTGCAGCAGCGGGTGGCCACCCTGCCCGCGGCGGTGCCCGTGGTGAGCGCCGCCGCCGCCCCCCGGACTATCAAGGTGCGCCGCCACCAGGCCGACGGCACCGTAACCGAAACTATGGAAACACCGGAGCCGGCGATCGCCGGGCTGCAAAGCGCGGTAGCCGAAGCCCTGGTGGCCGAACGAGCCACCCTAGTGGCCGCCACGGTGCTGCGCCGCACCCAGGCCCTGCGCCAGCGGGTGCAAACCGACCTCAACCGCCTGCGCCGCGATCGGGC
>DASQNN010000129.1:0-6517 GCA_035644955.1 Nodosilinea sp.
GCTGGCCAAGTTTATGCAGCTGGAGCTGTCCTACGAGGGGTATGAGGTCAGCGTGGCCCACGACGGCCTCTCGGGGCTAATGGCCGCCCGCGCCCAGGCCCCCGACCTGATCATTCTCGACTGGATGATGCCGGGGCTGACCGGGGTAGAGGTCTGCCGCCGCCTGCGCCAGACCGGCACCGCCACGCCGGTGATTTTGTTGACGGCTAAGGATGAGGTCAGCGATCGCGTCGAAGGGCTCGACGCTGGGGCCGACGACTACGTGGTCAAACCCTTTAGCATTGAAGAACTGCTGGCTCGGGTGCGCGCCCACCTGCGCCGCGCCGAACCCCAGGATGCCGAAATTTTAGTGTTTGGCGACCTCACCCTCGATCGCCGCAGCCGCGAGGTGCGGCGGGGAGAGCGCCCCGTCGAGCTGACCGCCAAAGAGTTTGACCTGCTCGACTACCTGATGACCAACCCGCGCCAGGTGCTCACCCGCGATCGCATCCTCGAACAGGTGTGGGGCTACGACTTTATGGGCGACTCCAATATCATTGAGGTCTACGTGCGCTACCTGCGCCTCAAACTCGAAGCCGAGGGCGAGAGCCGCCTGATTCAAACCATGCGCGGGGTTGGCTACGTGCTGCGCGACTAAGCCTCAGCTATATCCTGGGTGAACTGGCCAGCCCAATCCATGGGGCAACCACAAAAAAAAGCCCGGCGCAACCGGGCTGGTGGATATAAGTCAGGTACGAACCGCATTTCCACAAAAATGCTTTACTGGTTCGGGTTTCATCCTGGCAGCCAGGGCAACGGCCTGGGTCAATGCCAGAATTAACTTCGCGATTCGTAGCGGCATCCCAGACCTACCGCTGGGCCTCGGGGGGTAGCACCTCTTCCGTCGAGCGCCCTAGCATCGTGGCGCGGCGGTGCTGCTGCTGCTGACGATTGCGTACCAAAAGGCGACGAGCCTGATCTTGAGTAGAAGTCATATGGAATCCCCCAAAAATTCTGTATCTAAAGTTACCGAATACTCTTTAAGAATAACTTTTCTTTTGCCGCCTGGGGTTAAGGCCGCCTTGTAATGACATTAATCTTTGAAAATCTCTGCCCTGGGGCAGACCAGCACCCCCTCGGTGCCCCAGGGGTAAGCCGTAGCTTCCTGGTAGGATCAAGCCAGTGAGAATTCTGCCATGCTAAAACGAGCCCTAAAGATATCTCGCGTCATGCTGTCGGTGTACTACGCCTACATGGTGGAATACCGGGCAGAGCTAGTGTTTTGGGTGCTGTCGGGCACTTTTCCGCTAATTTTGATGGGGCTGTGGGTAGAGGCGGCCCAGGACGATCGCTTTGGCCTCAGCCCTACGGAGCTGGTGCAGTATTTTTTGGCCGTATTTTTGGTGCGCCAGTTTACCGTGGTCTGGGTGATCTGGGAGTTTGAGCGCGAGGTGGTGGAGGGCCGGCTGTCGCCCTACCTCTTGCAGCCTATCGATCCGGCCTGGCGGCATTTCTTTAGCCATGTTTCCGAACGGTTTGCCCGGCTGCCCTTTGCCTTTTTGCTGGTGGGGCTGTTTTTGCTGCTCTACCCCTACGCCGCCTGGTGGCCTCGCCTCGACAACTTGCTGCTGGGGCTGCTGGCCATTGTGCTGGCCTTTTGCCTGCGGTTTCTCATGCAGTACACCTTTGCCCTGGCCGCCTTTTGGACAGAGCGGGCCAGCGCCCTGGAGCAGTTTTGGTTTCTGCTCTACACCTTCCTTTCAGGCATGGTGGCCCCCCTGTCGCTGTTTCCCGATGCGGTGCGGGCGGTGGTGCTGTGGACGCCTTTTCCCTACTTGATCTACTTTCCGGCCAGTCTGCTGATCAACCGCCCCGAGCATGTGGTCCAGGGATTTGCGGCGATGGTGCTGTGGTCGGGGGTATTTTTTGCCCTTAACCGCTGGCTGTGGCGACAGGGGCTAAAACAATACTCGGGTATGGGGGCCTAATGGAGCGCTATCTGAAGGTGCTGAGGCTGTTTTGGAGTACCGCGATCGCCGCCGAGCTGGAGTATCGCCTCAATTTTTTGGTCACCGCCCTGATTAGCCTGGGCGGACTGGCGGGCAGCTTGTTTGGGCTGTTTTTGTTCTACCGCACCGGCTATGAGTTTGAGGGCTGGAGCTGGGAGGCAGCGCTGCTGG
Organism: Nodosilinea sp.; assembly: GCA_035644955.1. GTDB lineage: Bacteria > Cyanobacteriota > Cyanobacteriia > Phormidesmidales > Phormidesmidaceae > Nodosilinea. The sequence continues at coordinate 2,160 of DASQNN010000129.1, forward strand.
TGCTGGGCCTGTTCACCGTTTTGCAGGGGTTCTCGGCCACGGTGCTGATCCCCAACCTAAACAAAATCGTCACTCAGGTGCAGCAGGGCACCCTCGACTTTGTGCTGATCAAGCCCATTAGCTCCCAATTTTGGCTCTCCACCCGGATTGTTTCGCCCTGGGGCCTGCCCGACGTGATCTTTGGCCTGGCCATGATTGGCTACGGCGGCAGCCGCCTGGGGCTGGGCTGGGCGGACTACGGGCTGGCCCTGCTGCCCCTGCTGTTTGGGGCGATTACTCTCTACAGCCTGTGGTTTATGCTGGGGGCCACCAGCATTTGGTTTGTCAAAATCTACAACGTCACCGAAGTGCTGCGGGGGCTGCTAGAGGCGGGGCGGTTTCCGATCGCAGCTTATCCGGTGGCCTACCGGGTGTTTTTTACCTTTGTGGTGCCGGTGGCGTTTTTGACCACGGTGCCCGCCCAAACCATGCTGGGTCAGGGCGGGCGCTGGTGGCTGGTGGCCTCGGCTGCCCTGGCGGCGGTGCTGCTGGTGGTGGCCAACCGGTTCTGGCGATTTGCCCTGCGGTTTTATACCAGCGCCTCAAGCTGAGGCGCTACTCTAGCCAGCGCTTGAGCCAGTCTAGGCCCTGGGTGACGACATCGCCCTGGCTGCCCCAGCGGTGGGTGCTTTCGGCCACATACAGGGTCTGCAACTGAATGGGCTGGTGGCGCGATCGCCCACTCGCCACCGCCAGCCAGCGCTGGTAACGAGCCAGTTCTTTTCCCTGGAGGAGCAACGACGGGTCGCGCAGCTGGCGCTCCCACTGCAGCGCTTTGACCAAAAGCTGCGTGTGGGCGCGATGGTAGTCAGCCTGGTGTTGCAGTGTTTCTATCAGCTGGGGACCCGCCGAGGTCTGCTCTAGGGGCGGCAGGGCAGCACGCAGATCGATCGCATCTAAGGTTTGCAACGGCTCCGGCAGGTGCTCAGTCGGTACCGCTTCGACCAGTACCGGCACAACGCGCTTGTTCATGCTGAAGGCAAACAACAGCCCCTGTAGACACAGCGCATCGCTGAGCGCCCGGGGCGACAGCAGCAGCACGTAGTTGTCGCAGGCCTCGGCAGCTCTAGAGATAACAGTTTCAGGGTCTGCCGCAGGGGGCCAGGGGTTGGGGTATTCCCAGTAGGTCATCCGGGCCTGGGTCAGCAGCCGACGCAGCGACTCTACCGTAGCAGCTCCATCTTCAGGAGCGCGGCGCTCGTCTTCGGCAGCGTAGGCCAAAAATACCTGAGCTATCAGGTCAGTGGTGCGCTGGTCATCACCAGCCGTGTTCGAATTTTTCAAACCTTGCGCCTACCCTTGCAGTGCGACCAAACCCCGCCCAAGCTCACTAGGCCTTCTGCCTGAGCTTTTAATCCAGAGCCTTGGGCATGAGGTTACCCATTTTTGGCGATGGGAGCAACCCTCAGGGGGGGGTTACGTTTGCAGCGAGGTCACGGTTGCTATAGCGGTAGCGCGTCTAGACCGGCCCTACTGAGACAACGCCCGCAGGGTCGCTAAAATCTCGTCAAAGCCAGGTCGGGCCAACAGGTCGGGCCGTAGGCAGTCGCGCTGAAGCTGGCGCAGACTGTCGAGGGGGGCAGCAGGGCAGCGATCGAGCAGGTCTTCTAGCAGACAGCCAAAGGCTCTCACCTCCAGTCGCTCCAGGGGTTGTGCCACCGCTCTATCAGCTAGGTCATAGAAACTAGCTGCCCCAAAGTCGCTGAGACGGGCCTCTCCTGCCGAGTTTATCAAGGTGTTGTGGGGGTACAGATCGCCGTGGAGAATGCCGCGGCGGTGCAGATGGGCCGCCGCCGCGGCAACCCCGGTGGCAATGGCAAGGACTGCGGCTGGAGAAAACTCTGTATCGGCAGGGTAGGTGTCGCGGGTACAGCTCTCCAGGCTGGGGGGGCCGCCCATAACCTGGTAGGTGGGGGGTATGAGGGGCAGCACCAGGCCGTTTTTTTGCTCAGGGTGCTCGACCACCCGGCCTAGAGGGCCAATCAGGTTGAGGTGTGCCCCGGCGGCAATACAGGCGCGCATTTCATCCTCCGGTAGGCCGTCGCTGGTGATGGCCCCCTTAAACAGCTTGATGGCTACGGGAGTCTCGCCCTGGGGCTGCCGCCACCATCCCCGCGAAATTACCCCAGACGCCCCCTGCCCCAGCACCTCTCCCACAACCAGGTCAGCCCAAGGAATTTGAGGCAGAGCAGGGGCCAGTTTAGACACTTGACTGTTAGACGCTCGACTAAAGGGGTTGCCGGCGTAGGCCAGCCAGCTGAGTCGGGGCAGGGTGAGCAGCCAGGGGGGCAGGTGGTCGAGCTGGTTAGCGGCTATGCGAATCAGTTCGAGTCGGCGGCAGGCGGCCATAGACTCGGGCAAAGCGTGGAGCTGGTTGCCTGCCAGCATCAGCTTTTGTAGGTGGGGCAGTTGGCCCATAGAGTCGGGCAGGGCGGTGAGGCGGTTGTCGGTCAAAATTAGCCAGCGGGTGGTTAGGGGCAGAGCCGCCGACGGCACAGTGGCAATCTGGTTGGCCTTAAACCCAATCATCGACAAGTTGGGGCACTGGGCCAGCACCTCGGGTACGGTCTCAAAACAGTTGTTGTTAAAGAACGCTACCCGCAGGTTGTGCAGTTGGGCAAAGCTGTCGGGCAGGGTGGTGAGGGCGTTGTTCGACAGGTCGAGGACTTCGAGGCTGTCGGCTAGTTCAAGAATTTCTTCTGGAAACGCTGTCAGCCCCGCCGCCAAGTTGATTCGTTTGGTGTCGGTGAGCGGGTGTGAAGGGGTGTGACCGTCCCCTAGGGGCCGTCGCAGCATTTCCAGACTGTGCATGGGGGTTTAGCCTCGGGGTTTTCGAGCGTCTAGCCCAATGTGGCATCTCTCTAGGGTCACACCCATGAAAATTTGGTGTAGTTATTCAAAGACTTAGCGACTAGGAACGCCTGAACGCTGACTCTACCTTGTGCTAGCGCCGCGCCAGCTCAGGTAGATCGCCAGTGCTGCGCCCAGAGTCAGCAAACTGCCCAATCCTAAAAACAGCACGCCCAGCCAGCGAGCGGTTGTCTGCTCTCGCTCTAGCGACACCAGATAGGTCTCTTTGGTTTCAAACCCAATTTCGGCTTGGTCTACTACGGGGCGATTGCCTGCGACGCTCAAGGTACCCAACACCAGCACTGGATCGTTGACCTTAAAGCCTTCGTAACTGCGCTCACGCCCCTCTTCTACCTGGGAAAACGTTGATCGCAGGGTATAGCCTGCGGCGATCTCCACCTCTTTGCCCGGAATCCGCACCCAGAGCGTCGGGTTATGGCTGCGAACACGATCCCATTGCCACTCGTCGTTGCGGCGCACCCGGTGATATTCGTTGTAGGCCACCAGGGGCGGGCGATCGCTGGTGGGGTTGCGATCGCTGACCTGGCCCTCTAGCAGCACCGGCGCACCCCGCTCGTTGAGGGTAGCCGCCGTGGCCACGGGCAGCCGCGTCACCTCCTTGGCATGGTTGGCAACCGCCCGAGGCACCACAGCCCAAATCACCCCCCCAGCAATCAAAAAGGGAACGCCCACGGCGGCCAACACCCCCGGCACCAACCAGCGGTCCCCTTTGTCCATCGCTATCCTATGGTTTCTGTGATCACAAGGATGCCCTCGACCAAGGCTGGATTAGCTTTGCAGAGCCTGGGGCTCAGGCACATTGTCTAGAGCCGCTAAAGCCGCTTTTTCTTTATCCAGCCGCCGCTTGCGGGCATAGAGCTGAATGGTGGCCGCCATAAACACCACCAGCCCCACCATTAACCAGGTGGTCGCCCCGGTCGGGAAGTTGTTCTTAAAGATCACCAGCATGACGATCGCCACCAGCAGCAGGGTGGGGGCTTCATTGAGCGCTCGCAGCTGCTGCCCCGACCACTGGCATTCGCCCCGGTGCAGCTGGCGCATCAGCCGAGCACAGTAGTGGTGATAGGCCAGCAGCACCGCCACCAGCCCCAGCTTGACGTGCATCCAGCCATCCTTCAGGTACTCAGGCATCTGTACCAGCAGCCCCACCGCCATCGCCACCGTCACCACCATGCCGGGGGTAGTAATGATGCCGTAGAGGCGCTTCTCCATAAGGGTGTACTGGTTTTGCAGAATGCTTCGGGCCGGTTCTGGCTCGGCCTCGGCCTCAACGTGGTAAATAAACAGGCGCACCAGGTAAAACAACCCGGCAAACCACACCACCACCCCGATAATGTGAAACGCTTTGAACCAGTAGTAGGCCATAGTTATTCCTGTCATCCTGGCCAGAGCCCTGCTCTAGCAGGATGTTTCAAACCGTTAAGTACGCCTTTCATTGTTATGCAAGG
>DASQNN010000130.1:0-5297 GCA_035644955.1 Nodosilinea sp.
GCAGAGACAGTCTCCAGCATGGCGTCAAAAAATTTGGTGAAATTGGGGTTTATCATATGACAACACATGCCACCTCTATCTCAGGGGTGAAGGAGGGCTACTGGTGAAGCGGATCATTCGGCTAGGATTGGTCTTTGTCGGGGGGCTGGCGATCGCGACACTCCTTTCCCTGGGGCACCACAACCGGGCAGTCGCCGATCTCCCCACGGCTGGGCCTGCCCTCTACGCCCAGGCCGATGAGGCCGTCCCCAACTCCTCCAGCCCCACGCCCGCTGACGATGCGGGGGGCTCCCCACCCGAACCTGGCAGCCTCAAGCCCTTTGACGACGTGGTAAAAGGGCTGACTGTATCCCAGGGGCTGTTTACCGTCTACCACGACCTCCAGCGCAACCGCGCCCTGCTGGGGCTAAAGCCCGCCCAGCTCAACCAAAATCTGCTGTTGATGGCTAACCTCGAGTCGGGACTGGGGGAGCTGGGGCTGTTTCGGGGCTGGCCCGTCAACGATCTAATGATTCAGTTTCGCCAAATCCCCGACTCCCGCATCCAGCTGGTGGTGCCCAATGTGTACTTCCGCAACCCCCAGCCCCAGGCCCAGCAGCTGCTGCGAGAATCCTTTGGCGACTCGGTGCTCACCACCCTGCCCATCCAGGCGGTGCACGCCCAAACCGGCGAGATCCTGCTTGACTTAAAGGATTTTTTAATCAACCGCGACCCGGCCAACCTCTCGGGCCAGTTTCCCTGGATCATGGGCAGCTACTCGGTCAACACCGAAGCGTCGTACCTGGGGCCCGTCAAAACCTTCCCCCAGAATGTGGAGCTGGAGGCGGTGCTGGGTTTCTCGGGCGGGGCCGGCCCGGCATCCCCTTTCTCCTTTGGCCTGAACAGCCTGCCCGACAGCCGGGGGTTTAACCTGCGGGTGCGCTACAGCCTGTCGGCCCTGCCCAACCACCCCACCTTTTATCCCCGCCAGGCCGACGAACGGGTGGGGTATTTTCTCACCGCCTTTCGATCGCCGGGCCGCCCCGACACCTCCGATCCCTTTGTACGCTACATTCACCGCTGGCATTTAGAAAAACAAGACCCTACCGCCGACCTCTCACCGCCCAAGGAACCGCTGGTGTTTTGGATCGAAAACACCACCCCTCAGCAGTACCGAGCCGCTATCGCCGAGGGCGTCGAATGGTGGAATCAGGCCTTTGAGCAGGCCGGCTTTACCCAGGCGATCGAAGTGCGGCAAATGCCCGATCGCCCCGACTGGGACCCCGCCGACGTGCGCTACAACGTGATCCGCTGGTCAGACTCGCTGGCTCCCTGGGCGAGTGGGTTGGGCCCAGCCCGGGTAAACCCGCTAACGGGCGAAATTCTCGATGCCGATGTCATTCTCGACGCCAGCATTGTGCGCGACCTGTCCCGAGAGTACGAAACCCTGGTGACAGGAATGGCCCCGACGGCGGGTGGCCTGCCCCCGTGCGGCCATCCCCTGGGCGATCGCCTGATGGCGCGCTTGGCCGCCAGCACCACGCCAGCCCGGCCCGCCACCACAGCCCAGCGACCCGATGCGATCGATTACTGCGCCGGCCTGCGGGCAACCCAAACCAGCGCCTTTGGGTCGCTGGCCATTGCCATGCTGGCCCCGCCGTTCTCGGGCCGCGAGGCTAAAGAGACCTACATTCAGCAGTATCTCCGCCTGCTCACCGCCCATGAAGTCGGCCACGTCCTGGGGCTGCGGCACAACTTTTTGGGCAGCACCCTACAGTCTCCCGCCGGGCTCAACGATCCGGCGGTGACCCAGGCCGAGGGCATGACCAACTCCGTCATGGACTACCTGCCCCCCAATTTGGCCGCCCCTGGCCAGCCCCAGGGCGACTACTTTCCCACCCAGCTCGGCCCCTACGATCGCTGGGCCATCGAGTACGGCTACCGGCCCGTCAGCAACCGCGTGGCCGCTCAGGGTGAGCTTCAGCCCATCGCCAACCGGTCTGGGGTACCCGAGCTAGCCTACGCCCCCGACGAAGATCTCTTTGCCATGCTCGACCCCCGGGCCAGCGCCTGGGATATGAGCGATGACCCTCTGGGCTATGCCGAGGGGCAGATGGCGATCGCCAAGACCATCTGGGACCGCCTTGACTGGTTTTCGCTCAACCCCGGCGAGGGCTACGGCCAGCTGCGGCAGCGGGTCAACCTGGTCTTTTTCCACTACGACATGCAGGCCAACGTTATTGCCAACTACATTGGCGGGCAGTACTTTACCCGGGTAGACCCCTGGAGTTCCGGCGGGCGGGCTCCCTTTGAGGCCGTGCCAGCGGCAGAGCAGCGGCGCGCCCTGACCGTGCTCAACCAGCGGGTGTTTGCCCCCGACGCCCTCACCCTGGCGCCGGATCTGGTCAACCGTCTGGCCCCCGAGCGCTGGATGCACTGGGGCCAAGACCCGTTTGTAGACCGCATCGATTACCCCATTTACGATCGCATCTTGTTTACCCAGGCCTTTACCGTCAGCAACCTGCTCGACGGCTATCGCCTGCTGCGCCTGCGCGACAGCGAGTTTAAGCAGCAAAACGCCGAGGCTTTTACCCTAGCCGAGCTATTCGACACCCTGGGGCAGTCGATCTGGGCCGAAGTGCTCAACCCGCCCGCCCAGGCCACGGCCATCTCCAGCCTGCGCCAGGGGCTACAGCGGCACCACCTCAACACGCTCACCAGCCTGGTGCTGCGCAACCACGGGTCGGGCGAGGGTGTCACCGACCTGCTGGGCTTTGCGGCCCAGGAGTTTACCTTCGGTGCCCCCGAGGAGGCGCGGGTGCTGGCCCGCTACCAGCTCAGGCAGCTCCAGGGGGCGATCGCCCGCCAGCTCAGCCGCCAGGGGCAGCGGCTCGACACCGCCACCGTTGCGTATTTGGAAGATGCCCGCGATCGCATTGCCAAAGTGCTGGACGCGCCTCTACGGGGCCAATAGCCATAGCCAGAAATCTATAAAGATTCGATGTTTTTCCCTAAAACGTAGCCAAGCCCCCTGCACCCCAAGGTGTTATTGTGGATCGGGTCAATCTAGCGTTGGCCCAACTTGGGTTGCGGCTGGTTTGCCACCGTGTATGCTAACGTCTGGCCGTTCATGCCAGCTCAGTTAGCTAAACCCCTCAAGGCAGCGGGAGCCGTTGCCAGGGTTGCCGTCTACTGCTTCAGGACTGTTGCGACCTGGGCACACTGAATTCACTAGTATTTTGGTCGTTCCGCGGGTTATCCATGCTGAGTGCGTTAGTCGCTTTCACTCTTTCCCCCCTGTTTGCTCAACTCCCTCCGGGTCAAACCATCCCCGCTGCTGAAGATAAAACGGTGGTTATTCCCCGCGATGGTACCTACGCCGAGGTCATTCGCTATCAGGAAGTCCGCCCTCTGCCCGGTGCCCTGGATGACACCCCTGTCTTCAATAGCAACAGCCCCGAAGTGGTTCAGCAGAACGGCATTCTGCTCTCCACCTTTCCCAAAGACGGCATGGCCTCTCCCGAGGCTCACCTCAACTATGCCTTCAACGGCCGCTTCGACATCTTTGCCCACCACATTGCCCGGGGCATTGATCCCGACGATCGCCGCACGCTGTTTATGGGGGTAGTGGTTTACAACCCCGGCACCGAGCCCATTGACATCACCGTTCACCAGGGAGTCAGCTACCTCAGCCAGGAGGCCCCCTTCATCAACCTGCCCGACGCCCGCCTGAGCAGCAACGGCAACGTCTACGCCGGCCCCGGTAGCCGCACCACCACCGACATTCTGCGCGGGGCCAACCAGTCCCACTGGCCCAACCGTGTCACGGTGCCACCGGGGCACGTGCAGGTGTTGATGAATACCCCCATTCCCCTGCGCCAGCTCACGGTACCAGTCAACGGCAGCTATCCCCAAGGCAGCGCGATTCCTAAGCCACCGGTGCGTCCGGTTACCCTTACCGCCGCCGATGCTCAAATCAACCCCGAGACCGGCGAAAACGGCACCGCTACTCCACCGCGCCCGATCGCGCCCCGCCCCATTCCCAGCAATGGCCGCACGGCCATGATGTATCTGACCAGCAGCGGCCCCGTGCACGTAGCCAGCCTGGCCCGCTACGCCGATCTGCTGCCCAACGGCAACGAGCGCGTTCCCACCCTGCAAGACTGGCTAGAGGTGCTCAAGCAGGGCAGATTGGCGGGCCCCCGCGACATCCCCCCCTCAGACCCCGAGACCTACCGCTTTGGGCGATTTTACTACGGTCGGGTGGCCGGGGTGGCCAAGGGCTCCAGCTGGAAGGCCACCCTCACCGATCCCGATGCCGATGTGCTGACCATTCCGGCCCCAGGTAACGCCTTTTCCTACGTAATTAGTTCCGTAGACCGCAACACCTTTGGCACCGGACAGATTCAGAGCGCCCCAATGGTGGCCCGCTACCCCGACACAGCCTACCGTGCCCACGGTAACTACGGCGTACGCTACAGCCTCAAGCTTCCCTTTTTCAACAATCGGGGGGTGGCGCAAACCATTACCCTCAAGTTTCAAACTCCCATGCGCGATGAAGAACTCGTCCAGGGGCTGCGGTTTCGCCGCCCGCCCGAGGATCGAGTTTTCTTTCGTGGCACTGTGCGGTTGAAATTTAAGAACCAGATGGGGCTAGAACGCACCCACTACGTTCACCTGGTGCAGCGCCGAGGCCAGGAGGCAGAGGCCCTGCTGAGGCTCAATATTCCCGCCGAGGCCCGCCAGGACCTCGAGATTGATCTGGTCTACCCCCCCGATGCCACACCGCCCCAGGTGATCACCGTGCTCAACGGCGGTGCTGCCGAGGTGTTTGAGGCCGAAACCATCACTCCCCCTGCCACACCGACCCTCAGCCGCGATCTCTAGGCTGTGGACAGTCTGGGCTATGGAACACCTTAGCCGCGATCTCTAGGCTGTGGATAGCCTGTGCTACGAAACACCTTAATCAAGGGCATTCCAAAGCTTGTCGGGCACCGTGCGGGGCTTGCGCGACACCAGGTTGGGTTTAAATATCGCTGGGTCTGAATCGGTATCGACGATTAGAAAACCGGCGGTCACTAGGTCGTCTAGCATGGCCTGTGCCGCCGCAGGTTCAGCCTGAGTGTGGGCAACAATATCGGTTAAAGAGGCTCCCCGCTGGCGCACCAGCCAATTCACCAGACTGCGCTCTGGGTTGGCCAACCCCAGCAGGTCACTCATGGTTTTTGCCCCAGCACCAGCGGGTCGCTGCAGCCGGGGGGCGGGGGTCTCCCCGTGGTCGGGGTGAGTCATGGAGCTCTACTCCGCAGCGATAAGTT
>DASQNN010000131.1:0-5277 GCA_035644955.1 Nodosilinea sp.
GAGATCAAACACCGCGACCTGGTCCAGGGGCAGCGACGACAGCACCAGCTGACCCAGCGGCAGCAGCACCTTGAGGTCGAGCTGGCTCAGCTCAAAACCGAGCTAGACCAGCTGCAGCAGAGTGCTCCGGGGCAGGCTCTAGCCGCCGCCCAAAGAGCGATCGACCAGCTCCACTACTGTATCGACAGCCATCAGCGGGTGCGTCAGGCCCTGGCGGCCGCCCAGGTCTGGCGGCAGCGCCACCGCGAGCTAGAGCAAGCTCGCCAGCAGCAATCGGGGCAGATTGCCCAGCTCGCCGCGCTTAAAACCCAGCGGCAGCAGCAACAGCAGGATCTCGCTCAGCTGAGCGAAACCATTCTGACCCTGGAGGCCGAGGGCCAGGCCTTGGCCTACGACCCCGCTGCGCTAGAAGCGCTAGAGGGTGCGATCGCCGCTCGCCAGCGCGATCGCGATGCCCTGCTGGCCCAGCTCGGGGCCCTAAACCAGACCCGCCAGCAGCTCGAAGACTTGCAGCAGGGGCTAGCCCAAAAACAGCAGGATCTAGCCGCCGTGCGCCAGCGCCAGCGGGTGTACCAGGAGCTGTCCCAAGCCTTTGGCCGCAACGGCATTCAGGCCCTGATGATCGAAAACCTGCTGCCCCAGTTAGAGGCCGAAACCAACAATTTGCTGGGCCGCCTCAGCGCCCACCAGCTGCACGTGCAGTTTGTCACCCAGCGGGCCGCTAAGCGCGGTCAGGGGGTGATCGACACCCTGGATATTTTGATCGCCGATGCTCGCGGTACCCGACCCTACGAAACCTACTCGGGCGGCGAGGCGTTTCGGGTAAATTTTGCCCTGCGGCTGGCCCTGGCTCGGCTGCTGGCCCAGCGATCGGGCCTAGCCCTACAGCTGCTGATTATCGACGAGGGCTTTGGCACCCAAGATCAGCAGGGGTGCGATCGCCTGGTTGCCGCGATCAATGCGATCGCCGCCGACTTCGCCTGTATTCTGACCGTCACCCATATTCCTCACTTTCGGGCTGCGTTTCAAACTCGTATTGACGTCGTTAAAACCGCCCAGGGATCACAGCTATCGCTCTCGGCCTAACTGCTAGCAAACTTTCCCTCTTCCAAGCCCCTATCTCAGGAGTGTAATTCTCAGATTTCATTAACATTCTTTTTGAATTTTAAGATTTTCTTCTCCAGCAACCCCAAAAATCTGTCTCATGGAATGCAATACGCGACCCTCAACCACTTTAATCTAGTGGAGTGTAGGCCATCGAGACCCCCATCGGTTGAGTATTAATAACCATTCACGATTGCTTTCATAAATGTTACAGTTGTTTACATAAAGCGTTAATAACACTTCACTCATGAATTTTTTTGAGATTGCTGTAGAGATCGGAACTGCTCTGGTGGTAGCTGGCTTGCTCTTAAAGCGCCGTTCCGAAGCAGAAGCGTTAGAGGCAGAGTTGGTTCCCGTTCCCGTGCGTTCTCGCCACTAAACTCAAGCCGAAGTGAGAAGCCTAACCCTGGGCTGTGGTAAAGCGTTCGACAACGTCACTCCCTAGACCTGTTCTTTGGGTAGCCACCGGTCAAAGTTGTTCCCCGTCGCTGTTTTATTAGGCCGCCGATTTATGAGAGCTGTGCAAAATTCTACGGATCTGGTTCGTACCTATCTAAAGGAAATCGGTAAGGTACCCCTGCTTACCCACGAGGAAGAGATCGTGCTGGGTAAGCAGGTGCAAAAACTGACGGCGCTAGAAGCGAAGCGCAAGGAACTAGAGGATGCCTCTGGCACTGAGCTGACCCTGGAACAGTGGGCTGAAGCCGTGGAGCTTCCGGTAGCCCAACTGAAAACCATCGAGCGCCAGGGCAACGCGGCCAAGCGCAAAATGGTTGAGGCCAACCTGCGTCTTGTGGTATCGGTGGCCAAGAAATATATCAAGCGCAACGTTGACCTGCTAGACCTCATTCAGGAAGGCACCATTGGCATGCAGCGCGGCGTCGAAAAGTTTGACCCCACCAAGGGCTACCGCTTCTCAACCTACGCCTACTGGTGGATTCGCCAAGCCATTACCCGCGCCATTGCCGAGAAAAGCCGCACCATTCGGCTGCCCATCCACATCACCGAAAAACTCAACAAGCTCAAGAAAGCTCAGCGCACCCTCTCCCAACATTACGGGCGGGCCGCAACGGTGGCAGAACTAGCGGTAGAGTGTGACCTCACCACCAAGCAGGTGCGCGACTACCTGGAGAAATCGCGCCAGCCCCTTTCCCTAGACCTTAAAGTTGGCGACAACCAGGACACCGAACTGGGTGAATTGCTTGAGGACGACGGCCCCTCGCCCGAAGACTTCGCGGCTCAGGTTTCCCTGCGCCAGGATCTGGAGCGCTTGATGGGCGACCTCACGCCCCAGCAGCGGGAGGTGCTCTCCCTGCGGTTTGGTCTATCTGATGGCAAGACCATGACTCTGGCTAAAATCGGCGATATGCTTTCCATCAGCCGTGAGCGGGTGCGCCAAATTGAGCGCGAGGCGCTCACTAAGCTGCGCAAGCGCCAGTCTGACATTCGCGAATACTTAGCGAGCTAGGGTTATTTCCTTCCAGACACATCAGCCAAAAACCCCAGTTTCTTGTGGAGAAGCTGGGGTTTTTGCTTCTAGGCCAGTTGAGAACGCACCCTGCGGTCTGCGATCAACACCAGAATAGTCCCGATCGCATAGGCCAGAATATCTTTCCAGTCAGAGGTGGTGCCGAGGATAGTGGAGAGGACCGGGTTGTCTCGCAGCCCGAGGCGATCGACAAACTTGAGGTATTGCAGCCCTTCAATCAAACAGGCGAAGGCAAAGACATACAGGGCTGCTGTGATAGGGCGAAGAGGCCAGAAGGCCTTGAGAACGCAGTAGATGAGAGGGATGACTAAAACATCGCCGACCAGGGGGCGAATGATGCGATCGTCTAGAAAAACCGCAATCAAACCTTCAACCAGAAATAACAAACCCGCTAGATAAAAATATTTAGCATTAAATTTAATCATTACAATAGTCCGGACACTTTTCTGAGCAAGCGCTGAAACCCTTGATTTCTCGTTGGTCAGGCGACTGTGGAAGAGGCATGAAACCCGCATTCTACCGTTGGCTATCAAAAACTGTCCGGAGTGTTGATCATTAGCTCTGACTTAGCCAAAAGATTAAAGCTGATCAAACATTCTATCGAATCTGTCAGAGCTGTGACTGAATGAATTTTTGGCCATTTTCGAAGCTTGAGATCATTCGACAGTTAAATTGACTCAGTCCGTTAACAATATCCGGACTATCAAAATCTTTAGAATTTCGATTTAGAAAGCATGCTTCACGAGGCTGGCTATGCCGAAGATGACTAATTACTGATGCGTAAATCAGAGCATCTTGAGGTGACAACCCAAATTGAATTTCGCAAAGTATCGCTTCAGATAGAATGTCGGCATTGAAGGCAATAATGTCGCCAGCCGTTAAGAGACGGGTACGACACCGATCAAAACGAATGCGCTCTTCCTCATTGCTTTGCACCATTAAGCTGGCGATATCTTAAATGCTCTTAATACGGCTGGCGTAGGAGGCAGTTCTTGAGAGTTGGCGCAGTTCAGCATCTAGCAGTTGTTGCAGTTCTCGGCGATTGCGGCTTTGTCGGGTTAGTTTTTCGTGGGGCTCAGCCAGGCTATAGGCTGGAATGATTAGCGTTACTTGTCCTGCTTCGCATAGCTGTAAAATCTGTTCACAGCTAGAACATTGCTCTTACTCAAAGGTTAGTTCTAAAACAAAGTTGGTTTCAACATAGATGTTCACGCCGCTGCCTCGTGGTCGAATCTGCCTCCAGCTAGGGCACTGTAGAGGCCTGACTCAACTAGCCAGGACAGAGATTGATCAACGGCTGCGGCAGACTGATCGGAGTAGATGATTTCCCCTAGCCAGGAGGAAATAATGATTTCGAGGCTTTGACTACTAATCTGGTCAGCTGTTACCCCGGCTCTTTCAAGATAGGGCTGGAGGATGGGACGGGCATCGATGGTGTAAGTGGGCTTTGTCTGATCTGGGTGTGCCTCAGTGTTGACCCACAGATAAAACCTGTCTGGGAAAACCATCAGAAAGTAGGGGGCTGTGGGAAAGATGCCGTGAGCCAAGATGTTGCGACGAAAGGCAGCAGCCCAATCGGGTGAGGCGTTGGTTTTGCGCTTGACCTGCACTACCAGGGCAAGTTGGCCGTTGCGGTCTTTGATAGATAAGTCCCATCCAGCATCGGGGTTAACAGCCATGGTGGACTCACCTTGGGGGTTGACTACTCCATTATATTTCGAGGCGTGTAGGCCACAACATCTTTGCCCCTAAGGGTGGGGGTGAGCAGGGAGTTACGGTAGGGTGTGTCATCGCGCAGAGTGACGCACCGTTTGCGATCGCCTCCGGTAGCCCAATTGACCAAAGTGGGGAAATCCCGCATTCTAGAGTGGTTCTAGCTAGATTTTCCCCATCTCCGAGGAGTCCCCATGAGCTACCGCATGGACCGCCGTGCCTACGCCGAAACCTTTGGCCCTACGGTGGGCGATCGCATTCGCCTAGCCGACACCGAGCTGATCATTGAAGTCGAGCAAGACTTCACCACCTACGGGGACGAGGTGAAATTTGGCGGCGGCAAGGTAATCCGCGACGGCATGGGGCAGTCGCCGATTGGTCGCGACGCCGGAGCGGTAGATCTGGTAATTACCAACGCCCTGATTTTGGACTGGTGGGGCATTGTCAAGGCCGACATTGGCATCAAAGACGGCAAAATCGACACCATTGGCAAAGCGGGCAACCCCTACATTCAAGACAATGTCGACATTATTATTGGCCCCGGCACCGAGGTAGTGGCGGGCGAGGGCATGATTGTTACCGCCGGGGGCATCGACAGCCACATCCACTTCATTTGCCCCCAGCAGATCGATACCGCGATCGCCTCGGGCATCACCACCATGATCGGCGGCGGCACCGGCCCGGCCACCGGCACCAACGCCACCACCTGCACCCCTGGGGCCTGGAATATGTGGCGTATGCTGCAAGCGGCCGACGCCTTTCCGATGAACCTGGGCTTTTTGGGCAAAGGCAACAGCGCTCAGCCCCAGGCGCTGGTGGAGCAGATCCAAGCGGGGGCGATGGGCCTGAAGCTGCACGAAGACTGGGGCACGACCCCCGCCACCATCGACACCTGCCTGGGGGTGGCCGACGAGTACGACGTGCAGGTGGCCATTCACACCGACACCCTCAACGAGGCGGGCTTTGTCGAA
>DASQNN010000132.1:0-26489 GCA_035644955.1 Nodosilinea sp.
AATCTACGTCTGACCCTGGCTTGTAGTTGCCCTTGGCCCGAGAGCCAAACAGCACCACTGCGGAAATCTCTTCGAACTGACGGAAGGCCTCAATGATTTGAGCCATGTCGCTCTCTGTGAGACCGTAGGCGTTAGTCATTAGCCTTGACCTTTAGCACTTGGTAAAGTTCGGCCAGCAGGGGAAAGTAGTCGTTGCGGATGCTGGCTTCGACGGCGATCGCCGTGGCTTCGTTGTAGGTATGCGTGGTCAAATTGCGGTCTTGTAAAGCATTCATCCAATCATGGCCCTGGCTAATCAGGCCGATCTGACCCCCCTGCTTGATGGCTTCCCTAGGAGTTTTGACTAGAATCCCCTCGGCTTCTTCGTAGTCCTTCATCACTTTCCACGCCAGCTCAAAGGCCAGCTCAAAGAACTGAATAATACCCGCGCGTTCTACCAAAGATGGTGACTCAATAACGAGCGCATCGCGCAGCAGCAAAAATGTGCGTTCAAAGTTAGCGAATCGTTGAATCCAGCGGGTATCGAGGGGGTACATGAAAATTTAGCCATCTAAGCCAAGAAATTTGATTCACGTTAAATGATCTTGTCGCTCTTCTCTAAATTATGCCTGGCACAAAGTAATTGAACGTTCTCCGCAGTCAGAGACGTGCCTCCCTGACTGAAAGGAATGATGTGATCGAAGTGCAACTCATCGGATGCCCCGCAGACTGTGCATTTACCTCCATCACGTTTCCAGACATTCTGTTTAACGGTTGATGGAATAATACGTCGCCGCTCGGCAAGAGGTGGTATGTCCTGTACTTCCCCTATCCGCTCACCTTCAAAAGCAGCTATGAGTTTAAACTTAAATACGTTTCTAACGCCGTCAGATTCCTGCCAAGCGTCAATTAACAAAAAGACTCCGTTGTAGGACCACACTCCGTCAATAATCTTTTCGTAGACTCTCACTCTCGCTGGGGGGCTTTGGTCAGCTTTGTACTGTTGTGCCACTTGATGGAACAAACCATTCTGAGTAAGCCTACCGCTACGGGTAAATTATGGCTGATCAATGTGTTTGGGTTCTGGGCTATCAGCACGCCGCGGCTCGTCGTGTCCTTCGTAAATCAACACCGAGCCGTCTTCTTCCCATCGATCTCGATAAGGTGCGCCGCGGCGAACGGACATCAAAATCACCGAGTAAGCCTTACCTATGCCGTAGTTCATCCCCCGTTGCAGGCTAGATTGGCCTTCTCTTTGGCACATTTCGTTGTAAGAAATGATTTCTCCGGCCATGGGTGTGCTATCTCACGATGGGTACCTACCTATAGGTTTCCCATTGCCACAAGCTTGAATCGTCGTGGCTATGGCGAGATTAGCGATGTCTTTACAAACTGTGGTGCTCGTGCCAGTGGCGGGCGATGTCAACGCGGCGGCAGATCCAGACGCGATCGCGCCCCTGTACATAATCCAAAAACCTCGCCAGCGCCGCCGTGCGCCCCGGCTTGCCCGCCAGGCGGCAGTGTAGGCCAATGCTCATCATCTTAGGCGCGTCGTCGCCCTCGGCGTAGAGGGTGTCAAAGGCATCGCGCAGATAGGCAAAAAACTGATCCCCCGAGTTAAACCCGGCGTAGGTGGCAAAGCGCATGTCGTTGTTGTCAAGGGTGTAGGGAATCACCAGGTGGGGCCGACCGTACTCGGTGCTCCAGTAGGGCAAGTCGTCGGCATAGCTGTCGGCATCGTAGAGAAAGCCGCCCTCTTCGACCACCAGGGCGCGGGTGTTGGGGCTGTTGCGCCCCTGGTAAAAGCCCAGGGGACGACTGCCCGCCACCTGGGTGTGCATCTCCACCGCCTGGCGAATGTGCTCGCGCTCGGCTTCAAGACCAAAATACTGGTAATCAATCCAGCGGTAGCCGTGGCTGGCGATCTCCCAGTCGGCCTCGACCATGGCGGCGACGGCTTCGGGGTTGCGGGCCATGGCCATGGCCACGGCATACACCGTCAGGGGCAGCTCGCGACCCGTAAACAGCCGGTGCAGTCGCCAAAACCCGGCCCGGCTGCCGTACTCGTACATCGACTCCATATTCATGTTGCGCACCCCGGTTAGCGGCGCGGCTCCTACGCTCTCCGACAAAAACGCCTCCGAAGCGGCATCGCCGTGGAGAATGCAGTTTTCGCCCCCCTCTTCGTAGTTGATCACAAACTGCACCGCAATTTTGGCGTTGCCGGGCCACTGGGGGTGGGGCGGCGTGCGGCCATAGCCAACCAAATCGCGGGGGTACGAAGGAGAGATTGCCATGGCAGGAGTGAGATGGGGTTTGCAGCGAGATTTAGGCTGGATTTTAGGGGTAAATCTCGCTCTGGTCCAGCTAATCCACCGGGCAAACTTCCAATTCTCCATCACGAAATGGGCACAAAATGGGCATAAAACGGATCCTTCAAGTTCGGTTTTTTGCAGAAAAATTGGCTTAAGGTCACAAAATTGCCCCTTTCCCCCTCGTTTATGATCTATAGATGCTCTAATGTCGAAAGGTGAATGTCTAAAGGTGGCCACGGGCAGAGAAGAATACAGAGATTTGAGCTACGGTGTA
This sequence comes from Nodosilinea sp., assembly GCA_035644955.1. GTDB lineage: Bacteria > Cyanobacteriota > Cyanobacteriia > Phormidesmidales > Phormidesmidaceae > Nodosilinea. The sequence goes on from DASQNN010000132.1 coordinate 2,569, forward strand.
GCATGAACTTTGTATTCTTAAAGTCAATCCACTCTGCCGGTGGCTCGGCCGACAGCACAACCACCACAGAATTGTGGCACTGGAGCTACGACTTTGTTGAACGGAAGGAGTAAACCCATGTCAGATGTCGCGCTCTTGCCCAGCAAGATGCAGGCTGCCCCCGTTCTTGACCTCGACACTATCAATCAAGAGTGGGGAGATGCTGACGCCACCAGTTTAGTGCAGTGGGGCCACAACACCTTTGGCGATGGTCTAGTTCTCAGTACCAGCTTTGGCATTCAGTCGGCGGTGATGCTGCACCTGGTCACCCAGGTGGTGCCCAGTATTCCGGTGGTTTGGGTCGATACGGGCTACCTGCCGGTTGAGACCTACCGCTTTGCCGAAGAACTTTCCACCCGCCTCAGCCTCAACCTCAAGGTCTATCAGTCGCCCCTCAGCCCGGCCCGCATGGAGGCCATCCACGGGCGGCTGTGGGAGCAGCACGATGTAGAGGCCCTCAACCGCTATGACAAAATTCGCAAGGTAGAGCCCATGCAGCGGGCTTTGAACGACCTCAACGCCACCGCTTGGCTCACTGGGCTGCGCTCCGACCAAACCGACCACCGCAAGTCGCTGGGGCGGGTGGGTCAGCAGGGGGGACGCTACAAGCTGCTGCCCATTCTCAAGTGGACTTCTAAGGACGTGTACGACTACCTGGTGGCCCACGATCTGCCCTACCACCCGCTGTTTGACAAAGGCTACGTGACCGTGGGCGACTGGCACTCTAGCCGCCCCATTACCGCCGCCGACGACAACGAGCGCGACACTCGGTTTAAGGGGCTGAAGCAGGAGTGCGGTCTGCACCTGCCCCAGTCGCCCGAGGAGGCGGCCAGCCTCAACTCTAGCTCGCTATAGCCCCCAGCCCGCTGTAACCTAGGCGTCTTCAGTTAGGGGAACTGGAAAGTTGGCATGTTTGGCAATCAGTTCTAAAAATTTTGCGGTGCTGCGATCGGGTTCGTAGAGGCCGTTTTCCCACTCGCTGATGGTTTGGCGGCGAACGCCCATTTGCTCAGCAAATTCCATTTGGGTGAGGCCCAGGTGCTTGCGCAGAGCGCGAACGGCGTCTTGCTGCCAGATGATTTTGCCGTCTTTGGTTTGAATGTTGTACTGGGCCTCAAACTTGCGAAAGGTGACGGTTTTCGCATCGGCGGCAACGGCGTGAACGTGGTAGCCTGCCCCTACCCAGGCGCTGGCCTGAAGGGCGGCGGGGGTTTCGCGATTGCTCCACCAGTTCTTGCGATCGCGGGCTGAGTTGGGCAGGTCGCTCCCCAGCAGCGCCTCGATTTCGGCAAAGGTCAACACCACTTCAGCCAGGCCAGAGTGCTTGAGGTGGTTGAACAAAGGGTAGTATTTGCTGCCGGGTTTCATGGGCGGGTGCGACGGATCAGCGGTAAGCCATCTGACTCTCTATAATGCCGCAAAAGTTGGCTGTGGAACCTGAGTACGCTGTCTTAGCGAGGTTAATTCGGGGGTGAGCACTAGCGATCGACCGACCCCATCGCCACGTCAATGCTGCCCGAAATCAACATAGCCGAGGTGCGGCTCTCGGCGCTTTTCTCCATGGCTCGGTGCAGGTAGCCAATCACTGGCTCACAGTCCATTACGTCCTCGCCGTCGAGGGTGACCAGAACGCGAAAGCAACCATGCATTGACGGGTGCTGGGGGCCGAAGTTGATCACCATCAGCTCGGTACGAGTTTCGAGCAGCACCATGGCTAGTCTTCAACTAGAGGGCATAGCTCTAGTATCACCAGGGGCGCTCGGCCTGTCTTGTAGGTTCTTAAGGTAGTTACACAAACGTCCGATCTAAGGCTGGGTCAACCCTAGTTTTCTGTAAAACTACGCAGGGTTATTTGAGGGCGTGTCATTAATTTCGGTTAAAGTCCTGATGACATCAGTATTGCCACGCCCGACCCAAAAAATAGGCTAGGGCTGTAACCCCTGATTCCTGAGCAATCGGCGGCTAATTGATGACAGCCCCTAAGCTTGTGGCAAAATATTTTCAAATCTTTATAGTTCAAGCTTGCAGCAAGTAAGTTTCAGGGAACTATAAATTTAGTTCTTAACCGCTTTAATGTACACCGGCCATGAAAACCTCTACAGTTCTGGTGCATTCAACCCTTGCCCAAGCTCCCGTCGCCAGTCGGCCGCAGCTTGATAACCCTTGGATGCTCACGTCTGGGGGGCTGCTGGTGATATTGCTGGGGCTGGGTGTGTATTCTCACCTGCAAACTCGCCGCCTGGTTAAACAGCTCAAGTTTCAAACCTACAAAAACCAAGAGCTGCAAAAAAAGGTCAAGCTGGCCCTCAAAACCATCAGCAAGATGGAGCAAAACCCCGACCTAATTCACTCGCGCGAATTTAACCTCGACTACCTGCGGATGCGCATGGACGAAGAGCATTTTCACACGGCGATTGTGAACCAGCTCAAGGTTAAGGTCAAACAAAAAATCAGTGTGGCCCTACGCCCTCGCCAGGCCGAAGAAGGCATGATTGGGATCGCCAGCAAGCCCCGGGTGGTAGACGAAGTTTTTGATGTCGAGTACGCCCCCCACGACAACCCCCTGGCCAAACGGCGGGTGCTGTTTCGCATTCAAATTAGGTTGGCTAAGCTGCCGACCCAGGCCACCTCTTCGACCATTGGCCAGCTGGTCGACTGCATCGAAAACTTCATGAGCCCCGACGCCGAAGAAACCCACTGGCAACCCACCATTCAGGGCCGCATTGCCAACATGCACTGGGACCAAAAAGCCAAGCCCACGCCCCTGCTGGTGATTGAGCAATCGGGCGAAGGGGTAAATGTCACCCTGCGCAGCCGCAACACCCTGCCCGCTAGCACCAGCTCTGAGCCCCAGAAAAGCTCTGAGTCCCAGAAAAGCTCTGAGTCTCAGAAAAGCTCTGAGTCTCAGAAAAAACCGGCCTAGCCGACCGGGTGCTGCTGACGGTTAAACGGCTGCTGTGGCCATAGCAGCGACGTCGGCCGATGCAGCCGAGGCCGATCGCGCTTCAGCCATGTCAGAGAGAATGGCGTCGAGCAGCTGTTCGCGCAGGTCGGGGACAACCGCCAGGGCGCGGGTCCAGTCAGGGATTTGGGTGCCGGTGGGGTCGTCCATGTACTGGTTGCCGGCCTCTAAAATTACCTGCTCAAAGGTTTCGATGATCATCTCTTCCTGGTGGCGATCGTAGTCGAGACCGTTGAAGCGGGCGTCAACAAAGTACTGCCGGGCCAGGTTTTGAGCCTCGCGGCGGTACTTGATTCGCAGGGCGCGAATGTGGTCGTGGCCAATCACCACCTGCTCGGTTTCGGTCAGGGTTCTAAACACCGATTGCAGAATGTCACGGCACATCTTTTGCAGCCCTGAGTTGGTAGAACTGCCCAGGGTTTGGTGCTTGTGCTCAAAGATGCCCAAGTCGACCTGGGCAATGCGTTTGAGGGCCACGTTGCGGTAGACCTCAGCCAGCAGCCCCACCTCTAGGCCCCAGTTGCCAGGGATGCGAGTGTTGAGGGCCAGATCGCTGGAGAGGGCAAACTCGCCGGAGAGGGGGTAGCGATAGGCGTCGAGGTAGCGCAGGTAATCGCGGTAGCCAAAGAGCTCCATCAGCGAGGTGATCAGCGGCGAAACAAACAGCCGGGTGACCCGCCCGTGCAGGCTGCGGGGGTGATCGCCAATGCGCGCGTAGTAGGCTTTGCTAAAGGCGATGCCAAAGTCTTGTTCGAGCAGGGGGTACAGCAGTTTAAGGGGGTAGGAGCGATCGTAGGTGGTGATATCGGCATCGTGGAGGGCGATCGCAGCGGCGTGCAGCGAGGCCACCCCCAGCCCCAGCCACACGGCCCGCCCCTTGCCCTTAAACCGCAGCAAATCTAGCCCTTTGTCTTTCAGGGTTTGCAAAATGCCGGTGATACAGGGGCCGTTTTCCCACAGTACAAAGGTGGGCTGGGGCAGCGGCTCAAAAAACTGCACCGCATGCTGGTACTGCTCAAAGGTATCGGCGTAGAGGCAGACGACGACGTTGTTGACAAAGGGGCAGTGGCTGAGGTGGTCGCGAATGGTGGCCAGGGCCGGGCGCTCTAGCTCTTCGTACAGCGACGGAATAAGCACCGCTGTGGGCTGGGTTTGGCTTAGCTCGGTGAGGCGCTGCTCTAGGCGCTCGGGCTGGTAGCTCAGATCGTGGATGGTGGTAATGAGCTCTTGCTTATAGTCCATAACCTAGTGTCCCTAACGGCTAGGTCTCATCATAGGGACAAGTGGCGATCGCAAGATGTCTGAATCAATACTCGATCTCAATACTCGATGGGCTATGGGGGCAGAAACCTCTCTACATGGCGATCGGGTTCATGCCAAACACGATCACCGCCGCCAGTGCCCCGGCTAGAACGCCGTAGCAGCAGGCCAGCAGCGCCGTAAAGGAGCCTCGATACCTGTAGCGCCACAGCATGGCCGCCAAGGTCAGCGAGTAGAGCAACTCCTCAATGGGGAAATAGGGAGTTTCGATGCTGATATCAATACCTAGGACAAGCATTGTCCAAAACAGGAAGATAATAAAGCTATTGATAATGGGGGCGCGGCTTTCTCGGGTTGGAATTTGAAGCCGGGCAATAAACCCCAAGTAGATTAAAACTATGAGCGGAAATAGGGCGGCCGCTAGACTGCGAGTTCCCGTGACGACAGAATAGTTGAAGGAAAAGACAACACTAGAAAATAGCTGATACAGCAAAAAGCCTACCGCTAAAAAAAGCACAAAAAAGCTAACCAAGCCCTTTGAGCCTCTTGTCCAGTCGCTAGAGGACTGCTTTCGGCGAGATTGCATAGTAAACCTCAAAAATAGCTCTGTGTAGGATCATGCCGATGTTTTTTGCAACCTTTAGCGCTTGCTAACCTATGTAAGGTTTACCCTCGCCTGCTACCCATCCCGGTCATTCAAAAAAGAATCTAGTCAGCCTCTTCGCCTCCAGTGGTTTCAGATTCTTCCGCCTCTTCACCGTCTGCACCTTCACCCTCTAAGGGTGCGCCTAGCTGCTCCTGCTCGTTAACCTCGGGCTCTGAAGAACCGTCGCAGGCCACCACGCCCAGGGTGGAGAGCCCAAGAATAAGAGCTAAACCTGACCAGCGCAATAGTGTCATAACCAGCTTTCTCCTCAAGGATAGGTGAAAAGTGAACCTCAGCGCGCTTGCCAAGTCGGTTAGCAAGGCGCTTGCCCCACAAGAGGGTTGTTTAGAAGGGGCTGTTTAGAATGGTAAGGCGATCGCTTTGACGACCTAGGAGCGAGGCCATTGGCCCATTGACAACCCGCTGGCCCTGCACTCAAGGGAAAACGTTTCGCCTGGGCGTGCATGGCGCCCGGGGAGCGGGAGCGCCTATGCCGCTGGGGCCTACTTCAATTGATAGTCGGGATCAATCCAGCACTGGGGCAGGGCCTCTCCAGAGGGAAATTGCAGCTGTGATTTTTCAAAGGTCTGGGGGGGCTGCTCTTCTTGACCGTCCTGTAGCTGCCCTTGCACCTGGTCGTTCATCGGGTCGATCAGCTCAGTAACGTCGGTAACCTTAATTAGGGTTTGATCTTCAGTGCTTTTAACAAACATAGTAAAGAGGTCGTTTGGTTAAGTAGTGCCGTTGCCTATAACTGACACCTGTGCTTAGATAGGGTACCTAGCCAAGAGCGCTAAGTCTTCTCTCTAAATGAATAACTATCGCCCTAGGAATTACCCCAAGTTACCCTAGATAGCAATGCTGTAAACGAAACTTAGGCGAAACTTTCTGGCCAGTCGGCTTGGGGCAGGATGACCGCCACCGATGCGAGGGTTTGAGCAGCTTAATAAAATTAAAATAATGTTTCTACCTTAGGATAGAGCTATCTTTCTATAGAAAGATAGATTATTAGTCTTAACCACAGAGCACCGCCATAACTTGTCAAGAAAGATTTAGCCGAGTTTACATTTTATACCTCCTGAGTTACTCGCCTAAAAAGACTGCGCTTAAGTCTGGGTTTTGGTTGGCAAAGATGTCTAGTTTGGCTGTTGTGCTGCCTTCAGCATCGAGTCGGGCTTGGGTCTGTGGCTCTACCTGCAAATCGCTTTGTATCGCTTAATTGCTTAACGGCTATTAGTACCTTAGGTGAATCAAAAGTCAAGGATGGATGGAATGCCTCCGCAGGGGTTGATCCAGCAAGATGTATTTGGGGGGCAGAGCCAAACGGCGGCGCTGATGCGATCGCGCGACTGGTCCCGGACTTCCCTAGGGGAGGTGACGAGCTGGCCGGCGGCGCTGAAGACAACCCTGGGCATTTTGTTTGGTGCCGGTACGCCCATGATCTGCCTTTGGGGCTGCGATCGCCGGCTGTTTTACAACGATGCCTGTGCTGCCCTGCTTTCTTTAAGTGAAACCGTGAGCGAAACGGTGAGTGAAACCGTGAGCGAAACGGTGAGCGAAACCGTAGGGCAGCCCCTGGCCGACTGTGACCCCTGGAGGGCTCTGGCGGCGGCGGTTGAACCGGTGTTTGCCACCGGGCGATCGCTCTCCCTCGACTCCACTCAAGCTGGCAGCCCCTGGGCGGCTAACCCCTTGATGGCCAATCAGCTCTGGGCCTTGAGCGCCATTTGGGATGAGGCTGGTCAGGTGGGGGGGGTCTTTGCCACCGGTCGGCCGGCCGCAGAGAATAGACCTTCGCCCCCGTTAGACCTGGCCCTGTGGGAAAGCGAAGAGCGCTTTCGCCACCTAGCCGACAACATTTCGCAGCTGGCCTGGATGGCCGACGCTAGCGGCTCCATTTTTTGGTACAACCAGCGCTGGTTTGACTTTACTGGCACTACCCTCGACCAAGTGCAGGGGTGGGGCTGGCAGCAGCAGCACCATCCCGACCACCTGGAGCGAGTGGTGGCAAAGGTAGCCCACTGTTTTACCACCGGCGACGTGTGGGAAGACACGTTTCCGCTGCGGGGCAAAGACGGCCAGTATCGCTGGTTTCTCTCCCGCGCCACCCCCGTGCGGGACGAGCAGGGGCAGGTGCTGCGGTGGGTGGGCACCAACACCGACATTACCGAGCTGCGTCAGACTGAGCAGGCCCTCGAACAGGCCACCGAGCGCCTCAATACCGCCCTTAAGAGTGCGCCCATTACCCTGTTCAACCAAGACCGAGACTTTCGCTATACCTGGATTCATAACCCTAACGACAACTTTGCGCCTAGCACTGCCGTAGGGCAGCGTGATGAAGATTTAATGTCTGCTGAATCGGCCGCCCAGGTGCGAACGATCAAGCAGCAGGTGCTCGATACGGGGGTGAGTCGGCGGGCCGAAGTCAGCATTGAGGGCACCTGCTACGATGTCACCATCGACCCCATCCGCGACGGTGAAGGGGCTATTGTCGGCATTACCTGTGCGGCGGTAGATATTAGCGATCGGGCCCAGCTTGAGGCCGAGCGCCAGCAGGCAGAGGATACCATGCGCAAGAGTGCGGAGCAGTTGCGCATGGCTCAGCAAGCCGCCGGGGTTGGCCTGTGGGATTGGAACATGGTGACCGAGCAGGTGACCTGGTCGGATGAATACTACAACCTCTATGGGTTAGCCCCCGTGGTAACGCCCTCCTACGAAAACTGGCTGGCCTCTATTTTGCCCGCCGACCGGCCCCACATTGAGCAAAAAGTTCGGGAGGCGATTGAGCAGGGCAAAAACCTGAAGGTCAGCTTTCGCATTGCCCACCCCGATGAGGGGCAGCGCTGGATTATGGTGCGGGGACAGACCTTTTACGATACGGCAGGTACCCCCACTCGCATGACGGGGATTGCCATTAACATTACCGAGCAAAAGCGCTTTGAGCAGGCGCTGGTCAAGAGCGAAGCGATCGCCCGCACCCAGGCTGAAGAGCTGGCGGTTTTGATGGAAACCACCCCCGCCGCCATCTGGATTGCCCACGATGCTGACTGTCATCACGTCACCGCCAATCGCATGGCCTACAAGCTGATGCAAATCGAGCCGGGGGGCATTGCCACGGCGCCCCCCACAGAGGGCGGCTCGCCTCTGCCCTTTAAGCAGTGCAAACAGGGGCAGGAGATACTGCCCCAAGACTTGCCCGTGCAGAAGGCGATTCGCACTCGGCAAGAGGTGACCGATGAAATTGAGTTTGTCTACCCCGACGGCACGGTGCGCCACATCTACGGTAAGGCGGTGCCCCTCTACGGCCCTGGCGGAGTGGTGCGGGGCGCGATCGGCGGTTTTGCTGAGATTACGGCGATCAAACAGAGCGAGCGCGAGCGCGAACAGCTCTTGCAGAGCGAGCGCGTTGCCCGCGAAGAGGCCGAGCAGGCCAACCGGCTGAAGGATCAGTTTTTGGCGGTGCTCTCCCACGAGCTCAGGTCGCCCCTCAACCCCATTCTCGGCTGGGCCAAACTGCTGCAAACCCGCAGCTTTGACAGCGCCAAAACTGCCCATGCCCTGGCCACCATTGAGCGCAATGCCCAGCTGCAGGCCCAGCTGGTGGATGACCTGCTCGACTTAGCCCGAATTTTACGCGGCAAGCTGCACCTCACCCCGATTTCTCTCAATGTGGCCAATGTGGTTCAGGCGGCCCTGGAGACGGTAAAAGCCACGGCAACGGCCAAGTCCATTGCCCTGCACCTCAACCTCGACCAAACCATTCGTGTGGCTGGGGATGCGGCTCGTCTACAGCAAATCGTGGGCAATCTGCTGTCCAATGCGGTCAAATTTACCCCTGAAAGGGGCCAGATTACCGTCGCGCTGCGCTCGGTTGACGACCAGGCCGAAATTGGCGTCACCGATACGGGCATTGGCATCAGCCAAGACTTTTTGCCGTACCTGTTTGAGTCGTTTCGTCAGGAAGATATCTCGATTACCCGCAAGCACGGGGGGCTGGGGTTGGGGTTGGCCATTGTGCGCCAGCTCGTAGAAATCCACGGCGGCACCATTACCGCCCACAGCCCCGGGGAAGGGCAGGGGGCTACCTTTATCGTTCGCCTGCCCCAGCTCGCCGTCGAGGCCCCAGTCAACCCCGTCGCGGCGCTGCCCCCGTCGGTGGTTGACCTGGCCGGTCTGCGGGTGTTGGCCGTAGACGACTCGGAGGATACGCGGGAGTTTTTGACGGTGCTGCTGGGGCAGTACGGAGCCAGTGTAGTCACCGCTGGCTCTGCCGTCGAAGCCCTAGACCAACTCAAGTCGCTGTCGCCCCACGTGCTGATCAGCGACATTGGCATGCCCGATGTCGATGGCTACAGCCTGATTCAGCAAATTCGCACTCTGCCCTCTGAGCAGGGGGGAACCATACCCGCGATCGCCCTCACCGCCTACGCCCGCTACGAAGACCAGCAGCAGGCCTTGGCCAGTGGCTATCAGCGCCACCTGAGCAAGCCCCTCGACCTGGAAAAGCTGGTGCAGGCGGTGGTGGAGCTGACCCAGAGCCGCCGGTCGGCCTAGCCCGCTAGCAACAGCAGCAGGGCCTGGGCACTGGCCGCCGAGGAGGCAGGATTTTGTCCAGTGATCAAGTGGCCGTCGCGCACCACGTGGGGCTGCCAGTCATCGCCTTTGGTGTAGTGGCCGCCATTCTTTTTGAGCACGTCTTCTACCAAAAAAGGCACCACCTCGGTGAGGCCCACGGCGGCTTCTTCGCTGTTGGCAAAGCCCGTTACCCCTTTGTTTTGAACCAGCGGCCACCCATCGGCTGTTTTGGGATGGCGCAGCACTCCTGGGGCATGGCACACGGCGGCCACGGGCTTGCCCGCTCCATAAAAGGCTTCGATCAGGGCAATGGAGTGGGGGTCTTCGGCCAAATCCCACAGGGGGCCGTGGCCACCGGGGTAAAACACGGCGTCGTAGTCGTCAGCGGTGACGTTGGCCAGCACAGCGGTGTGGGCCAGGGCGGCCTGGGCGTCGCGGTCTTGTCTAAAGCGCTCGGTGGCCTCGGTCTGGGCCTCGGGGGCGTCGCTTTTGGGGTCTAGGGGCGGCTGTCCCCCCTGGGGCGAGGCCAGGGTAAGGTCGGCCCCGGCGTCTTTGAACACGTAGTAGGGGGCGGCGAACTCTTCTAGCCAAAAGCCGGTTTTTTGGCCGCTGTCGCCCAGCTGGTCATGGGAGGTGAGCACCATCAGTATTTTCATGGAAGGTCCTTGAGGAAAAATTGGGGGAAATGGGACTGCTATGGGTCTGCCGGGCTTTGAATCAGCTCTAGCAGGGTGAGGCGCAGCTGCTCGAGGTCGAGGGGCTTGGTCAGGTGGCGCTGATAGCCGGCCGCCAGGGCGCGATCGCGGTGGTGGTCGCCAGCGTAGGCGGTGAGGGCGATCGCGGGCGTCTTGCCTCCCGCCGCTTCCGATCGCTGCCGCAGGGCGCGAATCAGCATGAAGCCATCGCAGTCGGGCATGCCGATGTCGCTAATCAGCACGTCAGGGCGGTGCTGGGTAACCAGGTGCAGGCCCGCCTCGACCGAATCTGCCGTTAACACCTCCATGGCGTAGTCTTGCAGCAGCGCCGTCACCAGGTGTAGCGAATCGGCATCGTCGTCCACCACCAAAACCCGTCGCCCCGCCAGGCAGAGGTTGTCGGCATCGTGGCCGGGCGCTGGCGGCAGCAAGGCCATCTCCTGCAGGGGCAGCCGCACCGTAAAGGTCGCCCCCTGGCCGAGGCCAGCACTGGCCACCGCCACCTCGCCGCCGTGCTGCTCAGTCAGGTAGCGCACGATCGCCAGCCCCAGCCCCAGACCCCCAAAGGCGCGGGTACTGCTGCTGTCGGCCTGGCGAAACTGCTCAAAGACGTGGGGTAAAAAATCGGCGCTAATGCCCTGGCCGGTGTCCTGTACCTCGATGACCGCGTAGTGATCATCCTGCCACAGCCTGACCTTGACCTCGCCCCCCTCAGGGGTAAACTTGATGGCGTTGGAGAGCAGATTCCACACAATCTGCTGCAAGCGGTTGTGGTCGCCCGACACCATGCCCACCGCCGGATCAAAGTCGGTCTGTAGGGCTATGGCCTTGGCTTGGGCCGACAGCTGTACCGTTTCTAGGGCGGCGTTGATCACGCTGACCAAGTTTACGGTATGGATATCCAGCAGCAGCTTGCCCCGCAAAATGCGCGACACATCCAGCAGATCTTCAATCAGCTCCGCCTGAATTTTGGCGTTGCGCTCGATGGTCTCCAAGGCCCGGTTGCGAGTGGTCTCGTCGAGGGGGCGCGATCGCATCAGCGACACCCAGCCCAAAATTGGGTTGAGGGGTGTTCTCAGCTCGTGGGAGAGCATCGCCAAAAACTCGTCTTTGATCCGGTTGACGGCCTCCGCTTCCGAGCGGGCCACCCGCTCCTGGTCTAGGGCGCGATCGCGCTCTGCTAAGGCCAGCTTCTGGTCGTGAATATCGGTAGACGAGCCAAACCACCGCAGCACCTCACCCCCGTCGCCCTGGAGCGGAAACGCCCGCACTAGGTGCCAGCGATACTGGCCATCGGTTGCCCGCCGCGGCCTGGCCTCCAGCGCTAGGGGTTCCCCGGTCCGCAGCGACTCGGCCCAGGCCTCCTCACACTGCGGCCGATCTTCGGGGTGCAGCACCGCCAGCCAGCCCTGGGCAAAACTCTCGGCCTGGGTTAGCCCTGTGTAGTTGTACCAGCGCTGGTTGCAGTACTCCAGCTGGCCGTTGGGTCGGGCCGTCCAAAACATTTGCGGCATCGAGTTGGCCAGAGTGCGAAAGTGTAGCTCACTCTTGCGCAGGGCTTTCTCCGCCTGTTTTTGCTCGGTCACATCGTAGCTAATTTCTAAAATGGCATCGGGTTTGCCCGCCGGGCTCTGCTGCAATGTCCAGCGGCTGCTGACAATCACCGTGCGGCCATCGCGGGTGGTTTGGCGGAGTTCGCCGGTCCAGTGGCCATCTTGCAAAATCGTCCTGTGAATGGTCTCTAAGGGCTCGGGCAAAACGGTTTTGAGCAAGTCTATCGCCGAGTTGCCGATCGCTTCCGCCGCCGCCCAGCCATAGCGGCGCGCCGCGCCCTGGTTCCAGTAGGTAATGGTGGCGCTTTCTAGCTCTCGAATCATAATGCTGTCGTTGGCCAGGTTCAGCATTTCCATCTGCTGCCGCAGCTGACGCTCATCCTCCCGGCGATCGGTGAGATCGCGAAAGTAAACGGCCAGCCCGTTAGCCAGGGGGTTCATATGCATTTCGAACAGGCGATCGGGGTAGACCACCCCTGCTGTTTCAGCCACAAGCGGTTGCCGGGTTGCCATCGCTCGCCTAAAAGTTCGCCCCATCGCTGTGCCATCTAAATCGGGCAGCACATCCCAAATCTTTTGCCCCAGTAGTTCATCTAGGGGGCGTTTAAACAAGCGCTGAGCCTGGGGGTTCACATAGACAAAGCGCCACTGCGAGTCGAGGGCATAAAACCCCTCGGTAATGCTCTCCAAAATAGCGGTTACCCACTCGTTGGTATGACCCAGAGAGGCCTCACTCTCTCGCAACTTCAACGCGCTGCGCTCTAGCCGCTGCTGAGTCGTTCGCAGCGAACCGCATATTAGGCTGACGACAACGCCCTGAACAATAAATAAGCCAAGCCGAATCAGTACCGCAACCCCTAGTTCAAAGGTGTGCTGCGGCAAGACAAAAAAATAGCCGCTAAGGAAGGTAGCTAAAACCGTAGTCAGCACCCCACTCCCAACGCCACCCCACCAGGCGGCCACCACCACCGCCCCAAAAAAGAGTAAAAACGGGGTCATGGTCATGCTGGCTACAGGGTCGAGTAGCACCATGATCAGGAGTGCTACCAATACGCTGAGAATTGCTATGCCATAGATCCTGAGTTGTAGGTGAGGCAGGAATAAGTTCATTACGGTCTAGGACCAGCAGCGTCCGAAATGCAAATTGGATGATTTTAATTCGCAGTATTTCAGGAATGCCTAGCGTTTGAATCTAGCATATTATTCCGCCGGTTTATCTATATCATGAGGCATAAACCTTCCTAAAAGCATGGGTAGCGAGGCGTATATTTGCAGCTATTCTAACTGGCTGCAACCGACCCTTCCATAGGCTTTTTAATCTAGAAGTAGAGCCAAAACAGGTTCACTCTAGCGGAAGATAACCCTCGATATTTCTAATCGATAGATTGGGGCCAGAATTCTGTGAGAAGTGGTTTGCTTTTCACTGAATTCTGCTGGGTATTTTTTGGGTTCTTCGGCCCATAAGACCGCCCAGAAAATGCTGGTCATTAACCACTTGAGCCGCTAGTTTTAGGCCCTGTGTATAACCACCCTCCACGGAGATTACGATGACGATTACCCCCGATCAAATTCCTGCCCAGACCCAAAAGCGTACCCCTGCCCTAGAGTCAGAAATGACGCCTAAACCCGAGTACGATGACCCTAACTACAAAGGCAGTGGCAAGCTGCAAGACAAGGTCGCCCTGATTACCGGCGGCGACAGCGGCATCGGTCGCTCAGTGGCCGTTTACTACGCCAAAGAAGGGGCCGATGTTGCCATTGTCTATCTAGACGAGCACGATGACGCCAAAGAAACCCAGCAGGCGGTTGAGTCCTACGGACGGCGGTGTTTGCTGATTCCGGGTGACATCCGCGGCGAGAAATTTTGCCACGAGGCCGTCGAAAGAACGGTGGATGAGTTTGGCAAGCTCGATATTTTGGTTAACAATGCTGCGGTGCAATACCAGGAGCCCAGCCTAGACGAAATTGATGCCGCGCGGTTGGGTGATATTTTTGCCACCAATATCTTCTCAATGTTTTATTTTGCCAAGGCCGCTACCCCTCACATGAAGCCGGGCAGCTCCATCATCAATACCACGTCGGTCAATGCCTATAAGGGCAATGCTAAACTGCTGAGCTACTCCACTACCAAAGGGGCCATCTTGGCCTTTACCCGCTCTCTTGCCGAGCCCATGCTAGAAAAGGGAATTCGGGTCAACGGCGTCGCCCCCGGCCCGATTTGGACACCGTTTATTCCCGATGCCTTTGAGGGCGAAGACGTGTCTAACTTTGGTCAGCAGGTGCCGATGAAGCGCGCGGGGCAGCCCAAGGAAGTTGCGCCTAGCTTTGTGTTTCTGGCCTCAGAGGACGCCTCCTATATGGCCGGACAGGTGCTACATCCCAACGGCGGCATGGTGATTGGCGCGTAAGCTTGAGGCAGTACTGTCTGCGATCGCCTCAAAGACCCTGTTGCGTAGGTAATTTAGTTAAGACACTTTGACAGGCAAAATCCTCTGGTAGGGGCATTGCAGTGCAGTGGCCTACGTTGAACTTGTCCTAACCCAGTGGACGTTTGCAATATCTGCTGCCCCACAAACTGAGATCAGTTCTTTGCCGGCAGCATCAAAAAGATCCTCCCACAGCTGTGAGAGGATCTTTTTGATTTAATCCTGTTGGAACGATTTATAAAGCGGTCATCACCTTGAGGAACTCTTCTGCTAAGCAGTCTGTCGCAGAACTTTTTTGGCGAAAAAGAACCCCGGCTAGAAAATAAATTCTTTCCGAGAAAAACGCCTGACCTCTGCGCTGTAGTCGTGTGATGGTATCTCTGACCTTAGGCTCGCAGCTGTAGTAGCCAAATTTTAAGGGCGTAACCATAAAGTCAGCCACCTCATAGCCCTGCTGAAGGGCATAGTTAACGGTGTCAACCGGGTTAGAGTAGGCTGAAATCATCAGCATGACCTGTTCACAGCCAAGAGCTAGCAGCTGCTTGGTAATACCAGCCCCATCAGCACCGCCGTGGAGAGATGGCATGTAGAGCTGATTGTCCGGGGCCGGTAGGTAGGGGGGTTGGCGATTAAGTAGCGGGCCGTTTCTGGGGAGCTGGCAAAGAAGCAATCGTTGTGAATTTGGTAATGGGGTGTGAGACCGTACTGCTCGATTCTAAGCTTCGCTAGCTGATGGGCGTCCGTGTTTAATTCGTAACCTTGAATCACCCCATTAAAGGAACTTTTGAGCAGAGCCTGAATAACAGGGCTGCCATCGCCAGAGCCAAATTCAAAGATGGTATCTTCTGTAGTGCTTTGGGAGAGCACCATCTTTTCTAGACACTGGGCATAGAACTGTGACTCCTCGGGGCAGAAGAAAACCTGATTGGGAGATTTAACCTCCACCACAGCATCAGAGGTCAACAAACTTTTGTTCATGGCAAGGGATTAATAAGGTGGTAATCAGGCTCGCAGGTTAGGCAAAAGATATCTTGGGCAAAGGAGCAGACGCTTGTTTGATGCACTGAATAACGGCGTCGCCAGCCCGTTCCCCGATGTATTTTTCCTGGGCGTATCCCAGCAAAATTTCCCAGGCATCGTCGGCATACTGCTCGGCTAGCGGTAGGGCTACGTCCTGCAGCATCCACAGCCCGTGGCGCTCGTCTTCGCGGATGTGCAATGCCCAGTACCCCGACGACTCTTCGCTGAGATTTAATCGCTGGGCTGCCATCAGGTAATCGGTGTAGATGGAGGGGCCCACGATTTCAAAGTAGCTCAGACCACCGTTGTAGCGTAGGAAGTGTCGCTTACATTCGGTTAGCAAAAAGTTGTGGTTAATGCCGGCGAGCAGCTGCCAAGGAGCGAGGTCAAAATACCCTTCTGCTTGGGTATTGAGGTTCATCTCAGCCATCATTTTGGCGAAGAAGGTCGAGTGTTTGCGAGCTAGTCGACCGTTGCCATACTCTTCTAGCAGTACCCGAATCAGGGTGGCCTGAACCTCATTGCTGGCTCCCCCCAGAATGCGAGACATGCGGCTCGCTTCTACTAAGCCGTCCAGGGAGGCGATCGCCAGCAGCCAGCGATAGCCCTCGTAATCCATCTCTTCACGCAAAAAGCGTCTGTTTTCGGTGATGGGTGGGTTTAAGTCTTCTTCGTACCACACTTCCAGCGTCTGCTGCACGTTCTGCTGCTTCAGGGAGGCGACATCTATTTGCCCTAGCTCCCAGTCTTGCCAGACAGACTCAATGCGATCGCGCACCCATTGTAGGTAGAACGAGCGCTCGTTTTTGTAGTGGCGTAGGTCGTCGTACCAGAAGAGGTTAAGGCGATTGATGCGATATAAAATGCGCTGTAAGAAGCGATGGGCAGCCTCGTCACCCAGTGCTGAAGCATCACCGTAGGCTAGGGGAATTGCGAATGCGATCGCAGCTTCTAAGCCCTCAACGAGTTGGGGAGACTGAGTAACCTCTTGATCAAGATTCTCAAGGTTCAACAGGTCAATAAACTGCTTTTCTGTTGCAATGAAGTCAACGTTTTCAGTTGTTGAGGAATTTTTGTCAAAGAAATCTTTCCTCAACTCTCGATTCTTTACAGCGGTGAACATGGGATATCCTTAAGAATCTTTTTCCATTCATTTATCCGTCGGCTTGCCGTCACTGGGCCGATGCCAATAGAAAATGAAGCTCTATTCATTCACACGATAGGCATAGTCTAACTGTATCTATTCGCCAGAATTATCTTATCCGTCTACAGGCAGAACCTTAGATAGGTTGGTTAAAGCCCCTCTCTGGGGAGAGTAAATTACGGTACGGGCGCCAAGTCTGGGCGGATTCAAAGAATAGACTAAGGGCTCCATAACCGCTAGAAAAAGAAGGAAACTCACGCTTTGGGCACCCATACTGACACCGAGCTAGCGGCACAGCCAAACTCAGCCCACCCCTCACCGTTCGTCGTCACTAAGTCGCTGATGTGGTTGGTGATGTCATAGTAGAGCTGACAAGGAATTCCTACCTTCATCCACTTGCGGCCGGGGTCGCTATTGGTCAGCACCACGGCTAGCCCGCCGGGGTTGACGTCGTTGCCCATCCGGGTCCAGCCAATGATATTAGGGTGGTCAAAATAATCGTATTGGTTGCCAAAGGCATAGGTACGTCGGGCGTGCAGCAACCTGTCGATGATCCACCGATGACTATCAAGCCAAATTTCATGCTCACTGCCATCGCTATCGGTGTCGGTGTAATGGGCGCCGTAATAATCAGCATAAAAAATGCAGGGGTAGCCCCCTTGGCGCAGCAAAATCAGCGCGTAGGCCAGCGGTTTAAACCACGCTTTTACCGTAGATGCTGATGCCTGTAAAGGCTGGGAATCGTGGTTGTCGACTAGGGTAACGGCCAGGTCGGGGTGTTGTTTGACCAGAGTATTGTCAAAAATCTGGGTGAGATCGTAGCGATCGCCGCATTCGCCGGCTCGGCTAAAGTTGTAGTGTAAGGGCACATCAAATAAGTGAATGTCGCCGCCGGTTTTATCAATAAACTTCTGTAGCGCATTGAGATCACAGGACCAGTACTCGCCCACTGCGAATAACTGTCGCCCTGTTTCGTGACGGCAGTGCTGAAGCAGTTCAGAGAAAAAATCGGCCTTGATGTGCTTGGCGGCATCAAAGCGAAACCCATCGATCTGAGTTGTTTCCAGGTACCAAGTTCCCCACTGTTTAAGGGCTTCCCGAACGTCCTCAGACTCCACATCCAGGTCACAGCCCATTAAAAAAGAAACGGTTCTCTCTTCATGGTCTCCGTTGTCTTCGAGAGATTTACCTTTGAATAAGTAAATAGCCTCGCCGTCTTCGTCGTTGGCATCGTAGTCGACGGCATTGAAATGCCACCAGTGCCACTCCATCGCCGAATGCTTACCCTTACGGCCTGGGAAGTTGAAGTGGGTCCACACCCTAACAGCTCGGTTTTTGCCGAGGACATCCCTTTGATTTTCAAGGCTTAGGGGTGTGGCCTCCGTCTCTTCAAGGGCATCGCCCCCCATCCTATGGTTTAGGATGATGTCGGCGTAGACGTTGATACCGGCTTTTTGGGTCGTTCGTATGGCACAAAGATAGTCATCTTTAGTGCCATACTTGGTGCGAATGCTGCCTTTTTGATCAAATTCCCCTAAGTCGTATAAGTCGTAAACGCTATAGCCTACATCCAAGCCGCCGCTGCTGCCCTTGTAGGCGGGGGGCAGCCAAACAGAGGTAATCCCTGCGATCGCCAGGTCGTTTGCGTTAGCGGCGAGTTCCTTCCATAGGCTGCCATCGACGGCGCTGTACCAATGAAAATACTGCATCATTACGCCACTAGACTCTGGCATACGCTACAGCCTCCTCGTCTTTTTCTAGGATTTCTTTAGGGTCCAGGATAAGGACTTGCGAGGAGCATTTTTCAAGGCCTGGATCAGCTCGTCGTTGGAGCTGAACTGAAGCTGGGAGAGATAGGAGGCATCTACCTTGACCGTAAATTTTTCGCAGGAAAACGGCCAGGGCGTGACGCTTAAATCGCCAGAGTCGAGCTCATAAACGCTGTAACGTTCACCGTCAGGCCCGTTAGTAATTTCTAATTTTCGCCCCCCCGCCGGTATCTGCCGCTGGGACAAAATTAGCGATAGCCGATCGCACCACCGCATGTAGGTATAGGCGGCTTCAGCATCTTCTGGGGTGATCTCAAGTTCGGTCTGCCACTGGGTCTGCCGCTGCCGCTGTTCTTTTAGAAAGCTGGCCATTTCGGCGTCTTCTTCCCCTTTGCCCTGGTTTAAAAAACAGAGGTGCATAGAAATTAGCATCGCTACCCAACGGCCTTGATAAAGGGCCTCGTCGGCGTGCTGGCGCAGCTTGTCTACAGGAGATTCATTGTCTAAGGTGAAGTCTAAAGGTGCCCCTGCCTCGGTGAGCTGATTTCCCTGCCACTCTTTCTCAAGGTGGTCGTGGTGGGCGATCGCGGCAATAGTTTCGTAGAGGCGATAGGTTTGCTTACTAAAATCCCAATAGCCCGCAATCTGGGCGGCAAGTAAAGCATGGGCACGGTGGTAAATAATTTCCCAACCTTCGGCTTGAAGATTAACAATCATATTAGAGAGAGCTAACTCTGTTTGAAAAAACAACACTTGCCCTGCTGACCGTAGGGTAGCAAAACAAGATTTTATTCCAGACGTTATCCAGACAGAGGCAGCCTGAAGCTGCCTCTGTCTGGATGCGAATTAGTTTGAGTGGCTTTCCCAACCTAGCTGAGCTTAGCCAGCAGGCCGACGGGCTATGACTCAATCGGCAATGGCCTAATCAACAGCGTTAGCAGCGTCATTGACAGCACCCTTGACGCCTTGGCCTAGCTGGTTAAGGCCTTTCCGAGCGCTATCGGCGACGTTGTCGGCGGCCCGCTGGGTCGATTTACCAATATTATCGGAGGCCGGCTGGGTCGATTTGCCGATGTTGTCGGCAGTCTTTTTCACGGGATTGTTGGAGCCGCTCTCAATTCGCTGCTCGGCTTGACGAATCAGGCGATCGGCCTTGGCATCGGCGGCGCTGGTGTCGCGGGTGGTATCTTTGTGGGGATACATTCCCTCAGACTGGGCAGAGTTGGCCCCAGCGGTGTTGTTGGGGGGTGTGGCGGCCTGGGTGGCACCACAGGCGGTGGTAACAAGTACCATCAAACCGGCTAGAAAAACAATGGCCCACTGTCGTAGCGCGGCAAAGTTGAAAACTCGTTTTAGGACTTGCATAAATTGCTCCTTTGAAAAACTAAGGTGAATGTACGTAGCAACATGTTGGCAGACTCTCACCCCCTCAGCAAGAGGGAAAGGTAAGTCTTTTAACACAGAGAATCTAGGGAAGATTCCGCCTAACCAAGGCTAATTTCAGCGGCTTGGTCAAGACTGCATTTGGCTTTGGAACGTCTGCTTGCTCTCCTTAAACTGTCTCCCCAGCTGCTCGCGCTGTTCAGAGGATAGGTTCTTGCGCATGGAAGCAAACATGGTGCTTTCTTCCTGCCGGGTGTGATCGCCAATCATGGCCTTGAGCTGCTTGAGCTTGGCCATAAACTGGTCGCCCGCCGAAGGCATGGCTTTGAGTTCATTGAGCAAGGTTTCTATTTCAGCCGTCTCATCATAAAGCTCTTGGGTGTCGTCACCATAGAACGGCTCTACAGCAGGGTAAACCACCGCATCTTCGGCCTTGGCATGCACCACTAGGTCTTTATACAACTGGCCAAACAACACTTTGATTTGGTCAGCGTTGTCCGCATCGCGGATCTCGCTGATCAAGGTCTTAGCCTTCTGGTGATCCATAAAGAGCAAATCCATGACGTCGGCGGAGTTGCTGTCAGAGGCCTGGGTCGTAGCGCTGCCAACGACACCGGTAGCGGCGGCCATCGCATCCTGCACGCGGGCCCACAGCCCCTGCTGAGGTTCTTGTCCGGTCAGCTCCAGGGTACCCAGGTATTCGAGCATGCCCTTGAGCTGCTCTTGGTGAGCGCGGTTTTCAAAGTTGACGGTGTTGAGGGGAGCCAGGGCAGCTTCTACGTCTTTGCCAACCACCTGAGCCGCCTTGTGAACCACCAGGCCCGAGACCACTTGGCCATGCTTCAGCAGCTCGTGCTGGGCCATTTTCTCGTACAGGCTCAGCTCAGAACTGGAGAGGGTGTCCTTTGCTCTGCTAACCAGCTCCTGCACAGTAGGTTTAGGCTCAGCCTGAATACCGTACTGGGTAATGGCAGTTTCAACAATATCTAAATTCTTGTGATCGTCTTCAAGCATGTCTTCCAACCGCTTGCGCAGGTGATCATCGCTGCACTGGTTCAAAAACTGCTGTTCGTTGTCAATAATAAGGGTTTGGATGGCCTTTATGTCAGCTAATTTTTCTGCGATCGCATTTCGTTTTTGATCGGTTAAAGTGGCAGGCATAAGCAAGGACTCCATTAGGTTCCAATCACAGTTTAGGGACTTTGGATCAAAGCCATATCTGTCGATGGGGCTGAATAGTTAGGGTCAAAACAGTAGCGATCTATACCCCTAGATTTAGGCTTAAACGCCAGCGAGGCGTTGCTAATCAGGGCATAAACCCGGCCTTTGCCCTGATTCTCCAGCGTTTTATCGCCAGCTTTGGTCTCCCTCTGAATACCCCCGATTTGTAGGGGCGTAGCATGCTACGCCCCTACGGGGTTCCTGCCCGTGAATCGGGGTTTACCAAATCAGATTTGGTATCAGCCCAGGAGAGCAATCAGGGTGCAATCAGGTTGCGATCGCGGTTGGCGATACCTGGCTAACATCGACCGCCCGGGTGCCGTCCACCTGACGGGCAATCTCAACAATACGCTTGAGCGTAGAGTCGTCTTTTACCTCGCCGATGAGCGTCAGGGTACTGCCCTGCTGGCTCAGGGTGAGGGTATCGATGGGGGCCAAATCGGTCTCCTGATCGAGCTTTTGGGCCAGGCGGCGCACTAGACCAAAGTCGTCGTACTCCCCCTCTAGACCCATGCATTCCGGCGGCGGCGGCGGCGAATGCATCCCTGCTTTTTCCCGCAGCTCACTGTCGTAGGTGTTGGTTAGGCCCGGTGACATAGAGTTGTGGGGCGAGCCCGGTCTGCTATCACAGTGGTCAAAGTCGATCTGATTTTGCCAGGTAGTCATCGCCATAATTAACCCTCGGTAAGTGAAGTGTTTGTCTGAGCTGTGGCGTACGGGCCACCGTTGATTGAAGGTCCTGAGATCTCTGCCCTGGGGCAAAGATGCCTGCCGCGCCGCTGAACAGGCGATCGCAAAAATATCGGTAATCGGGTGAATGCAAGGGAGGGTAGCTGGAATGCCCCAGCTACAGCCGGATAGTCATTCACCCACCAATACCAAAACCTCCAAATCGAACTCTCTCAACCGACACTGCCAGGGTTAGCGGACCTTAGCGGCCCAGAGTCGCGACCGCCTTGAAGCGGTCTTTTAGCCAGTTGCCGGCTTCTTTGAGGTTGTATCGCAGCGGCTCTTGCACACTCAAAAACACCCGTGCGCAGTTGCGCCCCGGCATGCCTGAGATTGAGCCGCCTGGGTGGGTACCGGCCCCGGTCAAAAACAGCCCGTCGATCGGGGTTTGGTAGTTTGCCAGCTCGGGCAGCGGTCTAAAGAACACCATCTGGTCGAGGGTCATGTCGATGTGGTAGTGGTTGCCCTTGCGCACCCCAATGCGCTGGGTCAACTCGGCCGGGCTTTCTACCCGCCGCGCAATCACCGACTGTTTGAGGTTGGGGGTGTAGTCTGCCAGCTTGTCGAGCACGCGATCGGCAACTTTGTTTTTCAGCTCATCGGTCCAGCCGGTGCCGTAGAGCCCAGTCCCCTCAGCGCCCTTAACGTGATAGGGGGCGAAAAACTCGATCCACATGGTGTGCTGGCCTTCCGGTGCCATCGAGGGGTCGAGCACCGTTGGCACTACTACATAGAGCGAGGGGTCATGGTCGGGAATCAGGCCCTGCATAGGCATGGTATGGGCCGTTTCCACCTGATCGACTGAGTCGGCAATCAGAACCGAGCCAATCAGGTATTCATCCTGGTGACCGTGGTGCTCAAAGCGGGGCATTTCTGACAGGGCACAGTCAATTTTCAAAATGCCTTCGTTGTTGTTCACAATCCGGCGCTCTAGCCGCTCCCCTAGGCCAGGGGCAAAGCTATCAGCATCGGATGTCGGTACCAGATCGCTAAACAATCGCTGGGCGTCGATGTTCGAAATGACCCCTTTGGCGGCCCGGTATTCTTGCCCACCGGTTACCCGCACGCCCTCTACCCGCCCGTCGGAGTTAATCAGAAGCTTTTCTACACCTTGATCACAGAGAATGGTGCCGCCGTGGTCTTCGACCATGCGCACCAGGGCGTCGACCAGGGCACCCGTACCACCCCGGGGGCGGG
Source organism: Nodosilinea sp. (assembly GCA_035644955.1). GTDB lineage: Bacteria > Cyanobacteriota > Cyanobacteriia > Phormidesmidales > Phormidesmidaceae > Nodosilinea. The sequence continues at coordinate 25,188 of DASQNN010000132.1, forward strand.
CCATCCCAGGGTTGTGGCGCAGTCCCATCATCATTGAACCCACGGCCAGGGTTTTTTCAGAAGGTGGCCCACCGAGTTCTGACGCTAGCCGCGCCAGGGGGGCTTTGACCACTTCGGTGTCAAACCACTCGTTGAGGGTGTTTTCAGGACTGTTCAGCATGGTGCGAATCAGATCCAGCGTTTTGTCCACACCCCCCAGCAGCGACATCAGATCTTTGATGTTGTGCAGGCCGTAGTTGCCCAAGATATCGATAATCGATTTGGGTGGGGAATTAAATACAGGAGTAATAGCCTGGGTGAAGGTATCCCAAAAGGCTATGTATTCCTTGTATTTGACGGCGTCTCGCTCACTGTAGCGGGCAATTTCGGCACAGGTCTTGTCGACCGAGCGGTGAGCAAAAAAGGCTTTACCGTCGGGCTGGGGGCAATAGGTAATGGGGTCGCAAAATAAGTACTCCAGACCGTACTTCTCTAGCTCTAGCTCATCAACTACTGGCCCCAGGTGAATAAACTCGTGGTCGATGGCGCAGAGATTGAAATGAAAGCCGGGGGCCTCTTCTGGTAGAGCTTCTTCTGTAGTTGCTGCGCCGCCAGGGATCTCTCGCTTTTCTAGCAGTAGAACGCTGTACCCTGCTTTCAACAAATACCCGGCGCAAACTAAGCCGTTGTGACCGGCACCAATAATAACAACATCGAAAGTCTGCATAGGGCAATTATCTACAATGTGACTCAATGGTAAATAGTATCTATTTAAAAGACGACCTACCCTTAGAAGTAGATCGACCAGTCCCAAAGCGTCTCAGCTCCTAGGAAGAAGAGGCAGAGGAGTTGCTTCTGCCATAGTATTCTGTTAAACCAAGTTTTGTCCCGTGAAAACAGCTTCGGCGTGGTGCGTTTGCAAAGTGACGACAATAGGTATACCCACAAAAAATCCTTCTGCCCTAATACTAGAACAGAAGGATTTCTCGATCTTTTAGTGCCTGATCAAACGGCCTGTTCTCCTGGTGAAGCGTTGGTTTGACCCAGGCGAGAAAAGCACTGACTAGCTGTTTGACATGGTCTTCATCAAATGCTGGCGAATCTCTTGAATCTGCTCTGTTTCGGCCTGCTTCAGCCGATTAAACAGCTCAACGCATTCCTCAGAGTTGGCTTCGCGAGCATCTTGAATATACTTATCGTAGGCGTTTAGGGCCTCGGCTTTGCTTTGCATAACGGTCAGCCAGTCGTATTCTAGATTGCTGACAACTTGTTGAGTTTCGGCTCCGGTAGTCATAACCAATTACCTCCAAGTTCTATATCTAC